>WRBR01000085.1 GCA_009784425.1 Coriobacteriia bacterium
GGGGACGGGGTTGGGACAGAAGGGGACGGTTCATGTGTCCTGCTGTTGTCCCGGGACAACAGCAGGACACATGAACCGTCCCCTTCTGTCCCAACCCCGTCCCCCTGTTCCAGCCCCGTCCCTCTGTCCAAGCACTAGCCAAAGAAGGAGAAGCAGCAATGCAAAAAAATCTAAACAAGCATGTGCTCGCAGGTGTACTCATCGCCTTGTGCCTGGTGATTGCCGCAGTACTTCTTTTCTGTACAGATACACTTAAACCACAAGGAAGCGGAGGAGCAATGAAAGTGATAGCTAGCGAAGAGACCGTAGAGGCAAACACTGCCTTTTTCCTTGCGCACTTTGAAGAGATTGAGTTGAGTGAAGTGCGAGTGACCAGAGAGTACCAAGCCATGTGCGCTGCACGGGCTCTCGGCAAGGTGCTCAAAACTCTAATGGTGAGTGCTAGCACGGAGGCTCAACAGGGTGGCAGTGCAGAAGTGACCGTCATTGATGAAGAGGGAAATACCTACATCTTTTATATCAGTCCATTTGGGTTAGTTGAATATATCGAAGATGAGGATGGTAACTACCTCTATGCAGCACTAATGTGAAGTGGGCCACTTGGCTCTTCACTAATCAACTTACAAGCAAATTCGGAAGGATAGCTACCCTTATGAATGACCTCAGAGTAGTAGATGAACAATACAAAGACTATATGGATGCCATCGCTTCTTACGGCAAGGCAGTAGAAGAATGGCTTGCTGAGTATTTGACGACACTTTGTGTATTTTGCGATTCAGGTTTAACTGAAGGCTCTGCGGTAAAAAACTTCAGACATTTTTGCGCACTCGTGCCTGATAGTTATAGTAAAATAACGACATAAGAATTAAGGATTAATTAGGATTGGACTATTGTTATGGATGCATATGCTATCCGAGAGCAGATTCGCCGCTATGAATTGCGCATAGGTGAGTACTATGCAGAAATTGCGCGCCAGAATGGTGAACTTGCAAACCTTGATGATGCACTGGGAAAATATAAGCAAAACACCACATCTTTATGAATCACTTGGAAAAAGAAAGAAACAAGGCTCACATGGTTAAAAACTACTCTGCCATCAGAGCAGCAGATGCCTTTGGTGATACCTTAACGAATCTCAGCAACAGCAACCTAAGCAGGGGGGCTGAAGAATCATTTATCGATATCCAAAACGCCATACGCAAAGATAAGATAAGGATAGATGATGAGATACAGTCAATGAATGCGTCAATTAGACGCTTTCAAAATGAGATAGCCTATCTCAGACAGAGACTTAATAGCTTGACATAGGAATCACTGCGCAGAAGGCGCAATTAAGATAAAGCGAAGAAAAGGGTGGGCACTGTGGCTGGCAGAGGTTTTCCACAAGCAGTAAAAGAGAGCCTATTAGAGTCCATGTGGGAACCGCCGGGAGAAGATGAGTACTGGGTATTTCCTGACATCAGCAACCTGATTACTAGCTCAAACCTCAGAGGGACCTTACAGGATCTTGAGGGTGTCATAATTAACTGCCATACAGATGTCGCGAATGTAAAGGAAGCCAAGAGAGAAGAGCTTGACCGGATCTGGGAGAACGTATATGAGGCGGATAAGCTGCACACCTTCAAGTTTTCAAGACTGTCGGGTGTGATTGAAGGAATTTCTGAGACGATACAATATTTTGCCGACGCTCTAGACCCCCAGCACCATCATGGCGAAGGAACTTCCTTACTTCTTCAATATCCAGGGCCTTTTAAAAACATCCTCAAGTCTGCCCCTAAGCTAGAGTATTTTTACGACTTGCAAATGCAAATGCAGATTGCTGCCTTGCTGAAAGAAGCCCGTTTTTCGGAGGAAGAGTGGAAAGATGCCTCTGAAAAGGAGAGAATGAAAATTCTCCAGGAGTTCTATGAAGAGGTGCGACTAATCATGGGGATTAGCTCCAATAAGGACATTGTTTTTACATCAATCCCACAACCCGCCGAAGGCTTCGATTTATTGGGAACCTACTCACACAGTGAAACTCTGCTGAGATTAAATAGCGATATGCTTAACGACCCGGACAGCTTTGATTTTTTTATCACTGTAATTCACGAAGCCCGCCATGCTTACCAACGCGAGGCTGTCGATGACCCCGGATGTCATGTTGTGTCAGAAGAAACTCGCGGTGTTTGGGAAGAGAACTTTGACAATTACATGAAGGAAAAGACAATCTCTATGAATATCGCCGGCAGCCTGTTGAATTGGACGCAAGTGATTTTGCTCGATTAAAACTCATTAGTGAGGAAAGCTAACAATAGCCCAAAAAGGAGAAGCAGCAATGCAAAAGAATCCAAACAAGAAGGTGCTTGCAGGCGTACTCATCGTCTTGTGCCTGGTGATTGCCGCAGTACTTCTTTTCTGTACAGATACACTTAAACCACAAGGAAGCGGAGGAGCAATGAAAGTGATAGCCAGCGAAGAGACCGTAGAGGCAAACACTGCCTTTTTCCTTGCGCACTTTGAAGAGATTGAGTTGAGTGAAGTGCGAGTGACCAGAGAGTACCAAGCCATGTGCACTGCACGGGCTCTCGGCAAGGTGCTCAAAACTCTAATGGTGAGTGCTAGCACGGAGGCTCAACAGGGTGGCGGTGCAGAAGTGACCGTCATTGATGAAGAGGGAAACACCTACATCTTTTATATTAACAGCTTTGGCGGAGTTGAATATATCGAAGATGAGGACGGTAATTACATCTATGCAAGACTAATGTGAAGTGAGCCACTTGGCTCTTCACTTATCAACTTACAAGCAAATTCGGAAGGATCGCTACCCTTATGAATGACCTCAGAGTAGTAGACGAACAATACAATGTCTTTATGGATGCCATCGCTTCTTACGGCAAGGCAGCAGAAGAATGGCTTGTTGAGTATTTGATGATTCTGGATGATTTTTGTGTTTCAGCTATCTCTGAGGGTGCTGCGGCAAAAAACTTTAGACATTTCACTACACTGGCATCAGGCTTCAAGGGTCAATTACAAGAGATAGGCGAAATCATTCAGGCTTCAGGTGCCGGTTATATTGAAGAAATAGATGCGGCAGATGAGTATATCTACTGACGCGCGCTTGAAAGGATAATGATGGGTTCGATTAAGATAGATTACGAAGCAGTGCAGGGCTCTCTTGCAAAATTGCGAGCCCTAAGCAATAGCACAGCTCTTCTTGAGGCGCACAAATCTGTAGAATCAGCCAAGCCAACGCATTGCAGCGGGGCATCTTATGATGCTGTCAAGAGCTATAGCGATGACCTTGCGCTCATTAATAAGAGCCTCGCTAATCTACTAGAGCAAACAATCGCAACCGTGGAAAGCGCTGAATTATACTTCACCATGACTGATCAGGAGATAAGAGCTTATATTAGTCAGCTTAATAGCAAATAAAAGGGATGCTTGTAGTTTGCGTCCTGCCAGCCCCCTCTGTCTCGCCTCTGTGACATTGACTTAGCGGCGAGGTTTGTTCCTCGACAGCATGCGATTGATGTGGGCCTTGAGTTCCTTGAAGGCGCTGCGGGGGTTCATCTCGTCGAGTGACTCAATCAGGAGCAGTACGCTGGCATCGTCCAGGCTTTCTTTTTGGCGTGAGATTTCGGTGGCGCGGCTCTTTACGATGAAGAGTAAGATGTCTTCTTGGCCTGCTCCCTCGCCAATCATTTGAGAGACAACCTTGCTTCTGGCGGCAAACTGGATGAAATCCTTGTTCATGAGTGTATAGTTGAGCTCGCCTTTTTCATCGCTGTAGCGCTCAACAATGGCTTCATACTCAGGGGACAGGGTCATGTCCACCTGCTCAACCGGGGCCTCTTCAATAACATCGTCAGGCTGAACCTCCTCAAGCTCAACCACCTTGATGTTGCCCCTGGCCGAATAAGCCAGGCTGTTGGTGAGCTCAAGCGCCTCGTCAAAAGCCGCAAAGGGAAATTGCTCCTCATCAAGGGGGCCATAAGGCACCATCTCGGCCGAGCGTTTATCTATGGTGCAGACCGCGGACGAGCCGTCGGTGCGCAAAATCTTTATACCCGCTCCGCCCGACGCCAGCTTTTGCTTATAGGCGATAGCGGGAATGACGGAGAGTTCTACTGCTTTAGTTCTGATGATATTCATGGTTGGCCTTTCCGCGTGACATTAGGTTCAATCATTGTACCTGAATACTCAAAAGGAGTTTGGCTACCTGCTTGGCTGCGTCTGCGTGGGAGAGGGTCTGGGCAACCTTAAGCATCTCTCTGCGCAGCTCTGAGTTATCTATCAGACCAAACAGGGTTTCGGAGAAGCGAGCGCTTTCTAGCTCGGAGTCTAGCAGCATGGTGGCCGCGCCGGCCTTGACCAGGTATTCGGCGTTTTTTCGCTGATGATCTGCGGTGGCGTAGGGAAAGGGAATCAGAATCGCCGGCTTGGCGGCAACAGCAAGCTCAGCCAGTGAGGAGGCTCCGGCTCGGGAGAGTACCAGGTCTGCGGCGGCAAATGCGGCGGGCATCTGGTCGCAGTAAGACAGGAGTTGCCAGCGCTCTTTCACCTCGGGAGTGAGAGCTGCGGCCAAGGCGGCCTCCACGCTTTCATATTCCTTGGGCCCGGTGAGGTGCAGCACGCTGAGCCCGGGGCGCTTCATCAGCTCAGCAGCCTGTGCTACCAGCGCCTGATTGATGTGACGGGCACCTTGCGAGCCGCCAAAGATTAAAAGCACCAGGTCATTGCTGCCAAAGCCCAGCTCGCGTCTGAACTCGCTGCGCAAAGCGGAGGCCTTATCCACGTCAGCTAAAACGGAGAATTCGGGGCGCACCGGATTGCCGGTGACGTGCACGCGCTCGCCCAGCTCAGCGGGCAAGCCTTCCAGAGCGGCTTCATAGGTAAGGGCAATCACCTGAGCCTTGGAGCTTAAATGCCGGTTGCTCCAGCCCATGTGTGAGTTTTGTTCATGAATAAGCAGGGGGATTCCCTCGCGCACAGCGGCGCGTCCCACGGGCACCGAAACGTAACCGCCAAAGGCGGCTATCGCCTGAGCGTTTATCTCCTTGAGCCAGCGGCGCGCCTTGCCGGTGGATTGAGCAAGAATCAGGCTTGAGGTGAGAAGGGTCCAGGGCCTTTGGCGGTTGAAACCCTTGGCGTCAAACGACTGATAGGCCAGGCCTGCCTGACGCGCCAGGCGCTCCTCCATACCGCCGGTGCTTCCCACAAAAATGACTTCCTCGCCCAGCTGCTCCAGCTCTGCTGCTACCGCCAAGGCCGGATTGATATGTCCTGCAGTGCCGCCCGAGGTGATGACCAGCTTGCCCGGACTCATGCCGAATTACCTCCGCCGGCGCTCCTTTTTACGCGGTTTCGGCGGAGCGAAGCCATAGAAACGGGGGCTTTGTCCTGGCTGGTGGAGGCGAAGGCACTTCTTTGTTGCAGCGCCTGTTTTTCTCGAATGACTTTATCGGCCCTGCCCCGAGAGATAGGAACCACCTTCTCAGTTCTACTTCGAGCAGCAGGAACCACCTTCTCGGTTTTACTTCGAGTGGCAGGTGCCACCTTATCAGCCGCAGGACGGGTGCTTGGCCTCTGCCACCGCTCCTGCGTATTCTGTCGAGGAATCAACGCCCCTACTAATGCCGCGGGATTAGGCAGCCCAGAAAGAATTGAGCCAACGCCACCTGTTTGCAGGTTTTGCCGCTTGCCTCCCCGCACCAGGGAAAATTGCTCGCGCTTAATATCGTAGGCGCTCACTCCCGTAGACTGGAGCGAGACCGAAAGGATAAGCCCCACAAGAATCATCGTAGAGATTATTGAGGAGCCGCCCGCGCTGAAGAAGGGAAGCGGCTTGCCGGTTATCGGCATGGCTCCCACAACGCAGAGCATGTTCAAGAATGCCTGTGCCCCTATGGCCACGCCGGCGGCACCGGCAATCATGGAACCTAAGGCATCCGGTGCATCTCGGGCAATCTTGAGAGTCACAAAAACCAGGCCAACAAAAAGCAGCATTACGGCCAGTGCGCCGATGAGCCCCAGCTCCTCGCCCACGATGGCAAAGATAAAGTCATTCTCGCTTTGAGGTAGCCAGTTAAATTTCTGGCGCGAAAGCCCCAGTCCCACACCAAAGATGCCGCCACCGCCAAAGGCATAGTAGGAATTGAGCAGCTGGTATCCGCTCGCCTGTGGGTCGGACCAGGGGTCGAGCCACGCAGTGATGCGAGTGAGGCGAAAGCCCGAACCAATAATGGCAATCACGGCAAACAGCGCCAATCCAAGAACCAGCACCACCACGATGCGCTTGGGCACGCCTCCAAACCACAGTACCGCCAGGATGCCAACGACGGCAATGATGGTGGTACCCAGGTCGGGCTCTATGATGATGAGTCCAATAGGGATTATGCAGGCGAGTATCATCACACCAATGAGACCTTTTGAATAGCCGTTTTCGCGGCAGCGGTCCACCAGATGAGCCATTACCAGCATGAGGGCAATCTTGGCAAACTCACTTGGCTGTAGGGTGGTGAAACCTAAATCGATCCAACGTCTGGCGCCCAGGGCATCACTGCCGTCAAGAAGCACCAGTATTAAGAGAATGATTGTTACGCCAAGGGCAATGGCGCAAATAGAAAGCGCGTACCTTTGATAGGGGATGAGCGCGAGGAGCAAAACAATGCCTACGCCTATGGCTATAAAAACCGTCTGCCTAAAGAACACAGCGGTGTAGTCTCCGTAGAGGTTGTAGCTAGAGATGCTGGAGGCGCTGTAGAGCATGACCAGTCCAAATATCAGCAGACAGCCCACGATGATAAGAAAGCCAGCGCGGTTCATAATTACGGAGGTGGTTGCCCCTTGATTACCCTTCAGGGATTTAGCTTGAGAGCCGTTGCTGCTGCTTTTGCCGCCGCCCTTGCGCCCACTCATGACTTCTCACTTTTAAGCAGAGCAATCTTCTTTTTGAAGTGGTCACCTCGCGCCTCAAAAGAGTCAAACTCATCATACGAAGCGCAAGCCGGAGAGAGCAAGATGGTGTCGCCCTTCTCAGCAAGCTGGGCGGCCGTGTTAAAGGCCTCGTCAAAAGTCTTGACATAATACGCGGGGAGCTTGGCGCCGAGGGCTGCCTGAAAGCGCCTGCCCGCCTCGCCGTAGCAGATGACATCGCGACAAGGAATCATGCAGGCCTCAACCAGCTCGTTTAGGTTGGTGCCTTTGTCCACGCCGCCAAAGAGCGCCACGATGCTGCCCGCCTGTGCATCGTCAGCAAAGGAGGAGAGGGCCTTGATTGCGGCATCGATATTGGTGGCTTTTGAGTCGTTGACAAAGGATACGCCATTCACCTCGCAACAGGGCTCAAAACGGTGCGGCAGGGGGATAAAGCTCGCCAAGCCGGCGTTGAGTTCATCAACCGTTGCGCCAACCTCAATTGCCGCAGCCGCAGCCGCAAGGGCATTGGACAGGTTATGCGGCCCCTTGATACGCAGCTCATTGGCGTTGAGCAGGCGGTACACGCCGCGCTCACTCTCTAAAACTAGAGCGTTAGTTGTTGGCTCCAGATAGGCAAGTTCCTGGTAGTGACTAGGCGGCTCTCCGCAAAGACCCTTTTCGCTTCCCACGTAA
>WRBR01000086.1 GCA_009784425.1 Coriobacteriia bacterium
CATTCACAAAGAAGTACATAAAAATCTCCAGGATGGCCGGCAAAGAAAGCGGAACGCTCACGCGCAAGAAGATTTTCCACCGGGGGACATTCATGCTGTCAGAGACGCTCTCGTACTCTTTGTCCAGCTTTTTGAGGCAGCCGCTTGCGGTGAGAAACGGCACCGAAAAGTAGTGCAGAATATTTGCGACAACGAGGATGACTATCGTGCCATAAATGATATGAAGCGGGTTGCCGGTGTTGTTGAAAAAGAAGATAAAGGAGATGCCTATCACCATGCCCGGCAGCGCCAACGGCAGCAGGGAGAGCAACTTGCCGTATTTTCGCAGCAGGCCAAAGCCGTTTGTTTTCTCAATCATGTAGGCGTAGATAAAAACGAATATCGTGCCAAAGGCCGCCGTGAGCAAGGCCATCAGCACCGAGTTGAAATAACTGTCAATGCCGCCCGCCGACTGATTAAAGAGAAAATTCTTCAGAGTAAAGGAGAGGTCATAGGGATAGTTTTCACTCAGCCCGCCAATAAACAGCGCAGCAATCAAGGTGAGCAAAAAGGCTGTAATCAGCGAGCAGAGGCAGAAGAAAAAGGCATCGCGCTTGGTGCTTTTTTTAATTGAGAGCTCGGTTGCTTTTGCACTGATTGTGCCCGCATTCTTGCTGCTGACCAGCCTGTCAACAATAAAGGACATAACCGCGGGAATCAAAAGTAGCGTGCCCACTACCGCTCCCATATTAAAATTGAACTGACCGGCAACCTGCTTGTAGATGTCGGTGGCCAGCACGCTGTAGCTGCCGCCAATCACCTTGGGGGCGCCAAAGTCGGTAAACGCCAGCGTAAAGCACACAAAAAACACGCTGATGATGGTGAATTTAATCTCCGGAAGGGTAATCTTAAACAGCTTGGTAAAGGGTGAGGCCCCCATGGAATCAGCTGCCTCGTAGAGCCGGCCATCAGCAAACTTCAAGGCAATGAAAAACATCAAGAACGCCTGCGGAAAGGTAAAGATAACCTCCGAGATGATGATGCCGAGCTTGCCGTATAGCTCAAACGGAAACAAGCCCATGCGCGTGAAGATACCCTGCTTGCCAAACAGATAAATCAGCCCCAGCGCGTGTATGACAGTAGGAATGAAGATGGGAATCAGGGCGGTATAGTGAAAAAAGGTTTTGCCCCTGATCCGAGTTCTGGTAAGGCCAAAGGCATAGAGAAAGCCCAGCACCACGCTAAACAAAGTTGACCAAAACGAGATGTTGATGGTGTTCATGACCGAAACGCTCAAGCTTGGGGTGTTGAAATACTTCTGATAATTCTCAAGGCCCACAAACGCACCGGACTGGTTTAAAAAGGCCTTTGAAAATAGCGAGAATAAGGGAAATATCAAAACCACCGTAAACGCAAGCAGGCAAATTATCAGTACAAGAAACTGCCACAGGCGAAACCCGGACAGCAATCGCTTAACGCGGTTTACCATTCCTTACACCGCTATGCTTGCAGGGGCATTCTGATTCTCCTGCGGCATGCGGAGAAAAATGATGCTGTTTTCAATCAGATTAAGTTCTGTGGCGGTTTCTGAGGCAACATCCATGCAGATCTCGGACTTATCAGGCAGGGTGCCGTAAATGCGCGTTGTTGATCCCTTGAATTCCAGCGTTCTGATACTCGCTGCATAACCGTCGGTACTCGCCAGGCGCGAAACCTCAATGTTCTCCGGCCTCACTGCGCAGATCTCTCCAGTTTTATTGTGATAGTAGTTCATGGTGCCAATGAAATTGGCAACAAAGGGCGTGGCGGGATGATTGTAAATCTCGCGCGGTGTGCCGATTTGCTCCACAAAGGAATTGTTCATGACAATGATCTTGTCTGCCATGGTGAGGGCTTCTTCTTGATCATGGGTAACCATGATGGTAGTGATTCCCAGATTGCGTTGTATTGAGCGGATATCTCCGCGTAGCTTTTGGCGCACCTTGGCATCGAGTGCCGAGAGCGGCTCGTCCAGCAGCAAAAAGGCAGGCGACAGGGCGATGGCGCGCGCCAAAGCCGTGCGCTGCTGCATGCCTCCGGAAAGCTGGCGGGGGTACTTGTTTTTGTGCTCCGCCAGATCTACCAGGCTCAGAGCCTCAATGGCCTTGGTGAGTTTATCCTCCCGGGAGAGCTCTTTTTTCTGTTGCAGACCAAAGAGAACATTGCCCAGCACGGTCATGTTGGGAAACAGGGCATACGACTGAAAGACGATGCCGTAGTTTCGTTTTGCCGGGGGCAGCGAGGTGGCATCGGTGCCGTCGATGAAGACCTGCCCGTCATTGGCGGCCTCAAGCCCCGCTATGATGCGCAGCAATGTGGTTTTTCCGCAGCCGGATGGCCCAAGGATACAGACCAGCTCGCCTTTTTCGATTCGTGCGTTGATGTTGTTGAGTGCTACTTGCTTGTCAAATTTCTTCACTATGTTCTTGAGTTCTAAAAAGATCATCTTGGGGTCTCCTTGCTAGAAGTTGACACGACCGAAGTTCGGACGTGTCAACTCAAATAAAGCGGTGTATCCTTTGTTGTGTGCTATTGGGCAACGGTCTTTCCGTCGAATTTTTCGTTCCATTGAGTCAAAATGTCTTCTCGGTTGGCAGCAACCCAGGCGAGGTCGTTGTCGATGAGCTGCTTAACAGGGTCGCCGGAGATGCCGTCGTAGGTGCCACCGCGGCCATTGGCGAGAATGGGATAGTTTTCTTTGTAGAGAGCCATTGCCTCGTCAGATATTGCCCAGTCGAGAAAGGTTAGAGCCGCCGGGTTAATGGTGTTCTTCTTCATGAGCGCGTTGGCTTCCAGGTCCCATCCAGAACCTTCTGCCGGAAACACCACCTCAACGGGCAGACCTTCACGCACCTGCTTGATGCAGGCGTAACCAAAGCTGATGCCTATGACGCATTCACCAGCACCGGCCATCTTTGCGGGCTTAGAGCCGGAGTGTACGTACTGGTCAATATTCTCGTGCAAGTCAGAGAGGTACTTCCATCCTGCGTCAGTGTCCTTGCCCTTAATCTGCAGAATACCGGTGACGGTGAGCAGCCCTGTGCCGGAGGAAGCCGGGTTAGGCATGACGATATGGCCCTGCAACTCGGGGCGCAGCAGGTCATCGTAGGATTTGATGTCATCAATCGTCAGGCCGAGCTTCTCGAGCTCTACGATGTTGACGGCAAAGGCGGTTTCCCATACATCAATTCCTACCCAGGTTGGAATGCTTTTGTCCGACTTAAACTGAGGCAGAATGTTTTCCACACCCGCCGGAGCGTAGGGCTCAAGCATGTTGTTCTCATCTAAAACCAGCAGCGACGACGCCGCAGTTCCCCACACCAAGTCAGCCTGAGGGTTATCCTTCTCAGCCAAGAGCCTGGCAGTGATTATTCCGGTGGACTCGCGAACGATATTGACCTTGATGTTTGGATAACTTGCGTTGAATACCTTGAGGTATTCCTCAATCTGTTCATCTTCCAAGGCGGTGTAGACGGTGATCTCACCACTTTCACCTTGGCTGTTGTCTGTTGACTCAACACTGGCAGCCTGGCTGTCAGTAGTGCTCGCCGTGCTGCCAGCGCATCCCACGAGCAACCCGGCAAGCATCGTCACCACAAGCGCCATGATGCCCATAATAACCAGAGTAGTTTTTTTGTTCTTGTACATTCTTCAAACCTTCCCTCTTTTTTTACATAACCGCTCTATTGTTACGCAGCAATGTAAAGTTAAGCAGCAAGGTTTGGTAAAGGATTCATCAACTTGTGTAAAGCTTTTGTAGTGAGAATTCACACCCCACAGGGATGAAGGAACAAACCCTCATGTAGGATTCATGCTTAAGTGGTGAGAATTCACACCTCACAGGGACGAAGGGACAAACCCTCCTGCGTGATTTGTGCTTAAGTGGTGAGAATTCACACTCGCAGAGACGAAGGGACAAACCCTCCTGCGTGATTTGTGCTTAAGTGGTGAGAATTCACACTCGCAGGGACGAAGGAGACCTCTCACTTAGCCTGCGAGGAGCCGCTGCTGGCTTATTCTGTGTGGAACAACAAGTGGTGCAATTTCATGTGCTTTTGCAGAAACCCTTGGCATTCACTGTGCCGCAGCCGTGCGCCCAAATTGATGGCAATTAATTCAACGAGGTCCTCAAACTGATTAATGATCTTAATCTCATCTTTGGTGATGGAGATAACTTGCTTGCCGGTTGAAATCAGGGCATTTCTCCGTTTGGAGTCTTTCGTTATGCGCCTTGCCCCCTCGTGGAACTTTTCGCTGTCGTACTCCACTATCAAATCAGCTTCTGGCCAGCAGAGGTCACAGACAAAAACGGATTGGCTTGCATTCCTCAAAACTTTTTTAGACGGGTTTACGCCATCATTCAGCTTTGGCTTGGGTAGCCCAAACCCGCCCAGCCTGTAAGGCAGCGTTAAAAGCAAAGTGAGCTTTGTTTCCATCGGAGAGGCAGATCTGTCAAGGATGTAGTTCAATGCCCTTAGTGCTTGCCTTTGTCCAGCAATCCCCTTCATCCTCTCTAAGAAAGCTGCTAGCTTTTTGGTGCTTGTGCGCAACCTGCGCACATCGAACGCTTTTTTGTTGGCACCCTTCTCCTTAACGTAGCCATTCCTTGGAATTGGGTAAAACCCGCAGAGCTCAAAGCCCAGCTCAATGAGCTTAATAAACGGCAACTTGTTGGCCATCTGAAAAAAGCATAGTTCTGGCGAAGCTACATATACTCCCTCGCTCACTCTGATAAAGCACCCTTCCGGAAAGGGCAGGCTGAACACATGGATTCTTGCCAGGCTCGTCTTGTGCCTTGATTCCTTTAGGCTTATGGTGATATTGATTGGCAAAGAAAGCCCAAGACTGTGTGTTTGCTTCAGTACAGAGTGGCTGGCTGGCTTTGCAGGCGCCATCCTTTTACGCTGTCGATACGCCAAGTTATCCGGCGTTATATCATTGTCGCGCCAGTACTCTAGGGCAGATTCGTGTGTGATGAAGAGCTCCATTCCACGATTCTAGCAGTTTTTGCCTGAAAACGCGTCCTGTGTAGTAGTTTATTCTGAGGCCGAAGGAGCTAGAAAACCAGGCTAAGCAATCTACCAGCAGTTTTGTGTTTCGTGCTTCTCGCAGAAATTTTCAAGCCTAGAAAAATGTACTACACAGGACGCGTTTTCAGGCAAAAACTCTTGTTTTCTTGGAATGACCTATCTGCACGCGTGTTTCGAAGGAGGGAAGTTGGGAAGTTGCCCGGGTTTGGCACAAAGGGGGCTTAGCGTAAGAAAGCGGGACGGGGCTGGAACAGAGGGACGGGGCTGGGACAGTGGGGCTGGGACAGAGGGACGGGGCTGGTGTCTCACTTTTTGGTGAGACAGAGGGATGGGGCTGGGGCAGAGGGACGGGGCTGGTGTCTCACTTTTTGGTGAGACAGAGGGATGGGGCTGGGACAGAGGTGGGACAGAGGGACGGGGCTGGGGCAGAGGGACGCCAGCCCCGTCCCTCTGTTTCATTGCGCTAGGCTATTTCTTCTGAGTGTTCTACTAGGAGGGAGAGTTGTTCAACTTGGGCTTTGAGTTTGAGGATCTCTGAGCGTAGTAAATCTTTGGTGCTGGAGTCGGGGTTGAGGGATGCCTCTATGAGCTCTTTTTCATCTGCTTTGTTTTGGAGGTCGAGGGAGTCAACCACAATGCCTAGGATTACGTTAATGAGGATGAAGGATGCGCTCAGCATAAAGGTGAGGAAGTAAACCCAGGCCCAGGGGCTTTGCTCAGTGAGAGGGAAGACCACGTTTTGCCAGTTGGAGAGCGTGGTGAGTTCAAACAGGGTGGCAAACGCTGCGCCCAGTGTGGCAAACTTCTCCGGGAGCTCGGGTCCAAAGAGGTGAACACCCATGATGGCAAAGACGTAAAAGACGATGAACATGAGCAGCAAGGTCCAGCTGATTGCCGGCAAGGAGCGCAGAATGGATGAGACGATCTTGCGCAGGGGCCCAAACGCCGAGATCAGTCTGAGCACTCTGAGTACGCGAAAGACGCGCAACACACGCAGCCCGGAGAAGATGCCGCCCGAGGGAATTAGGCAGGTGATGACGATGGCAAAGTCAAACAGATTCCAGCCCGAGCGAAAGTACTTATGGCGCAGCGCAAAGATTTTGATCAGCGCCTCAACCACAAAGATGGCGATGAACACGAGATTGGCTATCTCGAGCCCCTGTATCACCTGGGGGTCAAGACCCGGGATAGTCTCCACTCCAAGAACTACCGCATTGACGAGGATTACCACTAAAATGAATCTTTCGAATCTCTTGGACTCGACGAAAAATGTCGCCTTGTCGCGCATGACCAGCTCCTTGCTATTGAGTTGAACAGGATGTTGCTTGCATAAGTATAGCTAAGTGGGGAGAGCTTGGCTCTCTGTTGCGGCAGCTCTCTGTTGCGGCAGCTCTCTGTTGCGGCAGCTCTCGGTTGCGGCAGCTCTCTGTTGCGGCAGCTCTCTGTTGCGGCAGCTCTCTGTTGCGGCAGCTGCCTGTTGTGGCAGCTCTCGGTTGCGGGAGCTCTCGGTTGCGGTAGTTGTCTGTCAAGGTAGCCGTACCCCAGCAAACTGGCAGGAAGATTTTGTTGCGCTATAATGTTTAAAGTTTCAACCAGAAGGGATGATAATGTCTGAGTTTTCCGCCATTCTTTTGATGTCTATTGTTTTTTACGCTTTCATTGCCCTTGCTATCTATGTTGTGACGGCGATTTTTTATATGAAGCTTTTTAAGAAAGCAAATGCCAAAGCCTGGAAAGCATGGGTCCCCTTTGTTAACACCTGGAAGTTCTTGGAGCTTGGGGGTTATCCTGGCGCCTTGGTTTTACTGCTTATCCTTGGTGTAGTCATGAATGGCATCTATTTGGTTCTCTCATTTGGCACCATGTTTTCGCTCGACTATGATGCCTTGCTTTATGGTGACACAACGTCTCTTGCAAGCTGGGTGGGTACCCTTATGGGGCTGTCCATACTCAGCATGATAGGTGGCTTAGTAAGCATTGTAGCTGCCGTGTTTTGCTGTATGTCTGCGTATCAGATAGGTCGTAAGCTGGGTAAAGACGGCGCTTGGGTGGTGCTCTATATCTTCTTAAGCATCATCTGGCTTGGAATCGTGGCGCTTGATAAGTCGGTATGGAACGATAGCTTGGGGAGAAAAGCTCGAGGGCCAGAACGTCCGCCTTCTTGGATTCCTGCTTACGCAGGAGCGCCTCATGCGCCGGTTTACAACCCACCGCTACCTGCCGGATATTATCCACCACCGCCGCCAGCAGGCGCGTATCCCCCGCCGCCTCAACCTACTGGTGTGTATCCCCCGCCACAACCTACTGGTGCGTATCCCCCGCCGCCAGCCAGTGCATATCCCCCACCTCCGCCGCCACAGTAACTCCCTGGGGACGGGGAAACTGACTCACCTGACAGGTGGAACAGGGGGGACGGGGTTGGTGTAGAACAGGGGGGACGGGGTTGGTGTAGAACAGGGGGGACGGG
>WRBR01000087.1 GCA_009784425.1 Coriobacteriia bacterium
CACATGGACCTGCTCATTAGCGAGCTTACTGCAGGCCGCCTGCGCTCTTTCTTGAGCGAAGGCGAGCTGGCTTCCACCATGACCAGCATGTTCAGAGCAGCAAAATCGGCAATCGAAGAAACGGGGTCGAGCCCTTTGTATCTGGCCCTTGGTGCCCTGCGCTGGCAAAAGCCAGGCGATGACAGCTCGTACTTCGCGCCCTTGATACTGCTGCCCGTAGAGCTGACGCGCCAATTTGCGCGGTCTGAGTATCGCCTGAACCTGCGCGATGATGACCCGCAGGTCAATATTAGCCTTCTCGAGTTGCTGCGCAGAGACTACGGCATTGACATCACCGGCCTGGAGCCTTTGCCCCGTGACGAGCACGGCGTTGATGTGCAGATGGTCTTCAATACCTTCAGGCAAAAGATCATGCAGCAACAGGGCTGGGAGATTCTTGAGTGCGCCGCCTTAGGACTCTTCTCGTTTTCGCAATTTGTTATCTGGAATGACATCCGCACAAACAAGGACCATTTTCTCCGGAGCGGCGTGGTCAACAGCCTGGTTCAAGGCCGCCTTGCCTGGGACGCCCAGCCTCTGCGCTTTGATTATCAGATAGACCCTCTCGATTTTTTGTTGCCCATTCCAACCGATGCCTCCCAGCTTTTTGCCATCAAGGAGGCGCTCCTCGGCAAGAGTTTTGTGCTGCACGGTCCTCCCGGCACGGGCAAGTCACAGACCATTACCGGCATCATTGCCAACGCCCTCATCAGCGGCAAGAGGGTTCTGTTTGTATCAGAGAAGGCCGCTGCGCTTAACGTGGTAGAAAAAAGGCTTAAAGCCTTGGGCATCGGCAGGTTTTGCCTTGAGCTTCATTCCAACAAGGCCAACAAGACCCACGTGCTCGGCCAGCTTGATCTGGTGCTGCAAGAGCGTGAAACGGTCTGCCCAGAAGAGTTCAAAATTAATCGAGAGAAGACCCGCTCGGTGCGAAGCGTGCTTGACCAGTACGCCGCCGCGCTTCACAAGCCTCATTCGACGGGGCTGAGCCTGCGCGATCAAATCTGCCAATACGAGCTGGTCAAGGATGCACCCAACGTTGTTTCGATAGACGAGGGGCTGCTTGCTGAAAATCCGTCAAAGCCTGATATTGACAGGCGCTTCATCTTGATTGAGCGCCTGGTTTCGGCGGCAAAGGAAATCGGCGATCTTGCCTCCCATCCCCTCAGACGAATCACGGGGGGACAGTTCAGCCACGGGAGCAGTTCTCTGGTTTGCTCTGCGCTCGCCAGCTTTAAACAGATTGCCCAGGAATACGTTGAAGCGGGAGCGGCTGTCTCTGCTGCCTTCCACTATAAAAAGCCAAAAACGCGCCAAGAGTGGGGCGCCTTGGCCGGCTTCAGCAGGGAACTGTTCAAGTGGAGGGGCCTGCCTGCTAAGTGGATTGCAGAAGAGAATCTGGCAGCTGTGCTCCGTGACATGGGCAAGCTGTCCCAGCAACACGCTGCCCTTGAAGACTACAAGCAATCCTTTGCCGCCCACTTTGCTCCTGCGTTTTTTGACTTGGACTCTGCTGACTTGAGCGCAAGCTGGCAGGCAGCAAACGCTACGAGCGTGTTTAAGCGCAAGAAGGCCAAACAGGCTGTCATCGCGCGAATCCAGCCTTTTGCCGCTGCGCCCCTGGGCGAGAACGAGGTGGCTTTTGCCCTGCAAACGCTCCGCGGCTATGTGGCAAATCTTGAAACCCTCACCTATCATCAGCAGCTGCTTTCTCCCTACCTGCAAGAATTCATCAGCCTAAACTCTCTTAACTGGAGCGAGCTTTGGGCGGCTCTTGAGACTGCTCGCGCAGCGGAGGCCTCGATTCTTGACCCCTCCTATCTGATGCCGCGGCAGATTGTGGCGGGCAACCGAGCGCTTTTTTCAGGGCTTGAGACCTTTGTTCGTTGCAACGACAAGCTTTTGGCAATAGAGCAGCAGCTCGCCGGCATTATGGGCAACATTGAGTTCTCTGATGAGGAGGACTGGCTTGAGGGCGTGGTGGAGCTCTGCGAGAGCGTGCCAAATCATCTGGATTTATTTCAAGAATGGTCGTCTTGGGGGCAGCTGGTCTTAGAGGCCCAGGGGCTCAAGCTTGAGAGCGTTGTGCAGGCACTCTATGGCGGCTTTGCCTATGAAGAGGTGTTGCCCTCGTACAAAAAGTCTCTCTATGGTGCCCTCTGCCAGCAGTCATTTATGGAGAACTCGGTAATGGGAACCTTCTCCGGTGCCACCTTCAACGAGGCTATCAGACAGTATAAGGAGGCAGAGCTACATCACAGAAAAAACACCAGATACGAGCTTGAGCGGATGCTCGAAAGCCGTGTGCCTGACTTGATTGAAGTGGCAAAGGTGAGCACAGAGGCGGCGATTCTCAAGCGTGCAATACGCAGCCGAGGCAGAAGAATCGGCATCAGGGAGCTGTTCTCCCAGCTTCCCACGTTGTTGCCGCGCCTTTGCCCTTGTATGCTCATGAGCCCCCTCTCAGTTGCTCAGTACCTCGATGTAAGCAATGAGCCCTTTGACCTGGTTATCTTTGATGAGGCGTCGCAACTGCAAACCTCCAAAGCTGTGGGTGCCCTGGCTCGCGCCAAGGCAGCAGTCATCGTTGGCGACCCCCAGCAAATGCCGCCCACCTCCTTTTTCCAAGGACAGCTGACCGACGAAGCCTACGACGGCCTTGCCGATCTTGAGTCAATACTCGATGATTGCCTGGCGCTCAACATGCCCGAGTCCTATCTGGAGTGGCATTATCGCAGCAAACATGAGAGCCTTATTTCTTTTAGCAACACGCATTTCTATCAGAGCAAGTTGAGCACCTTTCCCTCGGTAGATGACAGAACGTCTCGCGTGAGCTATGTCAAAGTTCTGGGCCACTACGACGGCAAAGGCGAGAACCGAGCCGAGGCAGTTGCCATAGTCGACGAGCTGAAGAGGCGCTACTATGCTTCTGCCGGCGAGGCGTTGAGCATTGGCGTGGTGACCTTCAATATCAAGCAACAGACGCTTATCGAAGACCTCCTGCATGAGCAGTTTCTCGAGGACTCCCTTTTTGAGAAGTGGACCCGCGCTGGTGAGGAGCCTCTTTTTGTGAAGAACCTCGAAAACGTTCAGGGCGATGAGCGCGACATCATCCTCTTTTCTATCACCTATGCGCCCAACAAGGACGACAAGATGGCCATGCGTTTTGGCCCCATAAACATGGAGGGCGGTTGGCGGCGGCTGAACGTAGCGGTCTCACGTGCCCGCGCAGAAATGAAGGTGTTTGCGGTGCTGGACCCCGATCGAATCGACTTAAGCAGAACCGGGGCAAAAGGTGTGCGTGACTTAAAGTCATTCTTGGAGTACGCCAAGAAGGGCACGATTGAACTCCACTCTTCGTCTTTTGATAGCGTAAAGATTGACGAGGACATCATTGCTCGCGAAATCTGCTGGCACCTCGAGGCTTGCGGTTATCAGACGATTCAGCACGTAGGGCGCTCCTCCTTTAAGGTTGACATTGCCGTGCTTGACGAAAACAGCACCAATGAGAACTTCTTAGCCGGCATCCTTTTAGATGCGGACACGTACGCCAAAGCCAAGACCACCCGCGACAGAAAGATAACGCAGCCAGGCATGCTGGAGGCGCTTGGGTGGGCAACAATCAGGGTGTGGTCAGTAGACTGGTGGGCAAACCGCGAAAAGACCCTGGAGCGGGTTCTAGCCTTTCTGGAAGAAAGAAAGCAGGCCTCCAGTACCGTTGCGCTCAAGAGAGTCACCGAAAAAACACTCAGGCACACAGCTGATGTTGAGGCTGAGGCTGAGGCTGATGCTGAGGCTGATGCCGAGGCTGAGGCTGAGGCTGAGGCTGAGGCTGAGGCTGAGGCTGAGGTGTGATTCACCAGTTGCGCTCGTCTGTCCTGCTGTGTTGACAAAAGGGACGGGACATCCCCCTGTCACACGTCCCTGTCACACACATTAATGCCCCTCCACATCCCAAATGTCACGATTTCCCAAATTTATGTGCAGAAATTGCGTTTGTTTATATGAAATTCGTCAAAACGACTCTGTTTAGCCCTGATATTGAGCTGTTACGTTGCATCTGCAACTTAATTAGGGGCTCAGATGCCTAAATCGCGCCAAAAGACATAGACAAGCGCAATTTCTGCACATAAATTTGGGTTTTCTTGTCAAAAGCACACTTCGCAAGTCTCCGCAGGCATTGCTGATAGCAATATCCACGCTACTGACACTTCCCGACCCCTTTGTCCCAAGTTCTGGTATACTCATCGGAATGTTCCTGAGCAACGCTTGGAGGCGAGCTTGTGATTTCCATCACGTTGAAGTTTGTAGCCTAATTAAGGCTAGTGCATGCCCTGCATGTTTTTCTCTGCGCCAGTTTCTGGTGCTATTCAACGACAGATGGAGCCACAATGGAACACGATTTCAAACGTAATACCCCTAATGAAATAAATAAGAAGACTCTTACCAGGGCTAGGCTTGAAGCTGCGGAGCTTTCCGAGGCGGAGCTTGACTCTACGGAGCTTACTGAGGCGGAACTTGCCAAAGCCGAGTTACCGGCGGCAGACTCAATAGACACTGATCTTGCCGCGGAAGACGTAACTGACACCGAGCTTGCCGCGGAAGACGCAATAGGCACCGAGCTTAAAGCAGGGGAGTCATCTGCCCCTGAGCTTACAGCCGCCGGAACCCAGGTTCCCGACGGCTGGTTCAGAACGGTGGCAATAGTATTCAGCGGGCAGCTTTTCTCGCTGATTACCACAGCTTCTGCCGGCTTTGCGCTCATTTGGTTTCTCACGCAAACAGGGAGCGCCATGATTCTCGTTTTAGGAACCGTGTGCTTTTTGCTTCCTATGGCTGTGCTTTCTCCCATTATTGGTTCTTTTGTCGACCGAAATAATCGCAAGCACATCATGATGTTGGCAAACATTTACAACGTGGTGCTGACGGTAGTGATGATTGGCTTGATTCTCATTGGCCTGGCGAGCGTGCCTTTGGTGCTGTCAATGATAGCCCTCAGATCCGTGGGGCAGATATTCCACATGACGGCGATGAACGCAGCAATACCGCTCCTGGTGCCCAATAAGCACCTGGTGCGCGTGAGCAGTGTGGTCTCAGGCCTGGGGGCGGCGAGCAGTATCATTGGTCCGGCCATAGGCATATCTCTCTTTGAGATCGTTGGGCTGCAGAATGCGCTTGCCATAGACATTGCGGGGTCGCTGATAGCCTGTGCCGTGCTGCTTTTTGTGGTGATTCCTGCCGGCGAAATGAAAAAAGAGGAGCGCACCAAGGTTTTAAGAGAGCTCAAGGATGGAATAGCAGCCATTAGAGAAAAAGCAGGGATGACCCCATTTTTTGCCACGGTGGCGGTAGCCTGCGTCTTTTTCATGCCTATGGCAGCGCTGTTTCCCCTGTTAACCGTGCAGCATTTTAACGGCGGAGGCTTTGAGGTTGCAATCATTGAGGCAATCTGGGGCACATGCTTTTTAGCGGGCACCGCCGTGCTGGGAGTCTGGGGTGGCGGCAAACGCCTCACCTTTCTTATCCGGTGCTGCCTGGGGATCTGCGGGCTGATTGTGCTGGCGATAGGCCTGCTGCCTTCAGACGGCTTCTGGTGGTTTTTTGGCCTCACCGGCCTCATGGCCGTCTTTGGCGTACTTTTTGACACCCCGCTGCTCGCCGTGATTCAGCGTAATATTGAACCCGAGAAGCTCGGCCGCGTGCTCGCAGCCTTCAACTCACTCACCTCGCTGGCATCCTTGATAGGCCTTGGCTTTGCCGGACTCGTCGGCGACGTAATTGGCGTGGCGCCAATCTTTGTCATCAGCGGCATCGGCATGTTCCTGGTTGCCTGCACAGCATTCTCCTTTGCCAGCATCAATAAACTAGACCTAAAAGCCAAGGAGGAAGAAGAAGTTGAGGCACGTGAGAGTGCGTGAGAGTGCGTGAGAGTGCGTGAGAGTGCGTGAGATTGCGTGAGATTGCGTGAGATTGCGTGAGATTGCGTGAGCTTTCCCCCTTTGTCATCCTGAGCGAGCGCGTAGCGCGAGCCGAAGGACCCAGCCAGCGACTCACTGCCTGGATTCTTCGACTACGCGCTACACGCTTCGCTCAGAAAGACAGGAAAAACCTGTCTGGGGGACGAGCCGTACGCAAATGGCGCAATTGCGCAAATCACCGAAAATAACAGATATTTGAATAGCTTTATGCTACACTTGAAGCTAGTCCAAATCTCACTGTAGAAATTGTTAATGTTAAAACCTATTCCCAAGTGGCAGCATAACAAAGGCAAGCAACAGTGAGAGCTCTGCGGACAGAGGTAAACAGAAAAGAGCCTAAAGCAAAAGTAGAGCAACTACTTAAACAGCTCAACAAAAAGGGTGTGAGATGAGCAACACTATACAAACGGATACTGAAGCAGCTGCAGAGTTAGCAAGGATTACCAAAGAAAGACTAAGTGGATATCTTGGTTTTACCTACCCTCAATAACATAAAACCACCAGCTCCAGTGAGCGGCAGCAGTACTCACGACGCGCTTCAAGACGGCATCACTGCCTCTCTTGAAGCATGGGAGAATCTTATCACCTCTGATGCAAATGTCATTACCAACGCTGCTATGGAGCTCGACAGTGTTGATAACAGCATTTCTCAGAAGCTCTTGGGAACAGGAGCAGTGACATAATGAGAATCGAGAAAACTGTAGCCATAGAAGCCCTCACCGCCGAAAACGCAAATCTGGATGCGCAAATGGCTTCTTGCGTAACTCAACAAGAAACAATGCAAAGCACATCGTGCGAAGAGTTTGGATTATCCAGTGCGGCTTACAAGGCAATAGATGATCGCATGCAAACTCGACCTCTGATAATCAGTGCTCATTATCTTGCCTATGACTCCATTAAAAACAGCTAATACCTCTAACATGGCCTTGCTTTCTGCTCTGCCAAACTCCCCGCATGAAGAAGGTGTGCTTGATACCAGCAGATGCTATGAGGAAATCACACGGCTCTTTAACGAAATACGCGGCCTTGAGATAACAAGGGATAATCTTATCTACCAAGCTCAGTCATCAGCAGCTCTTGCCTCATCTGATGGCTGCTCGTCCTCCGCTGGTCAGGTCAAAGAAATCAATCGAACCTACGGAGAGCTGATAGCACAAAAACACAGAGTGATAGACTACTGGTACGAGGTGATTGCATCCGCCAATAGCTACAGCGAGGCTTCAGCAGCCCTCTACAACACTCCAAAAGACTACATAGACAAGGTGCTAGGTATGGCTACGCTTGCCGTAAACAACTGCATTGCATACGGAAGTTACTATGGCGCTGCTTTCAATGCCTTTAACGCTAACCTCGTAGAATACCGCGTAGAACTGGCAAAGCCTTACCTCACGCCTGAAGAACTGGCAGCTTACAAAGAGGCTCTTGGCAGCAACGGAATCATCACTTCACATCAGATATACAGTGGCCCAAACACCTTAAACGA
>WRBR01000088.1 GCA_009784425.1 Coriobacteriia bacterium
CAAAAAGTGGTACACCAACCCCGTCCCTCTGTACCACACCAACCCCGTCCCTCTGTACCACACCAACCCCGTCCCTCTGTACCACACCAACCCCGTCCCTCTGTTCCACCGAGCCCCGTCCCACCTGTACCAAATACTCATCTACTCCGCCGGGAAAGTGTCTGAGCTTGCCGTCTATCAGCGCGTACTGCATGTCGGTTACGCGCTCTATGAGGTAGCGGTCGTGGCTAACCAGAATCAGGGTGCCGGGCCAGGTGTCAAGCAGGTCTTCCAGCACGGTGAGCATGTCGGTGTCAAAGTCATTGCCGGGCTCGTCAAGGATCATCACGTTGGGCTCTTTGAGCAGGGTTAAGAGCAGTTGCAGGCGGCGCCGCTGACCGCCCGAGAGGTCTTGCACGCGCGCCATAAAGTAGGCCTGCTCAAAACCCAGGCGCTTGAGTAACTCCGTTGAAGAAACGTGCTTGCCGTCAATTACGTAGCCGCTTTTGTTGCGCTTGAGAACCTCTAGGACGCGCTGTTGCATGAGGCCTTCAAGCTCTTCGAGCTGCTGCGAGAGGTAGGCCAGTTGCACCGTTTTGCCTATCTTGACCGTGCCTGAGGTGGGGGAGAGCTCGCCGGTTATCAAGCGCAGGAGCGTTGTTTTTCCTGTTCCGTTTGCACCCATGATGGCGAGCCGGTCACCGGGTCCAATGAGAAAGTCTAGCTCCTTGATGATGGTCTTGGTGCCCAGCACCTCGGACACATTTTTAAACTCTATCACCTGCTTGCCCAGGCGCGCCACGGCGGCTCGTTTGAGCTCAAGGGTGTTACGCGGCGGCGGCTCGTTTGCAATCAGCTCATGGGCAATCTTCACGTGGAACTTTGGCTTGGTCGCCCGCGCCCGGGCTCCACGCGCGAGCCAGGCGAGCTCTTTGCGGAGCAGGTTTTGACGCTTGTCCTCTGCCAGCTGAAGGAGCCGGTCTCGCTCCACGCGCTGCAGTATGTAGGCGGAGTAGCCGCCCTCAAAGCCGCTCACACGGCCGTCATGTACCTCCCACATGCTCGTGCAGACCTCGTCGATGAACCATCTGTCGTGGGTCACCACCAACAGCGCCCCGGAACCCTCTGTCCAGCGCTGCTTAAGATGCTCGGCCAGCCAGTAAATAGTCTGCATGTCCAGGTGATTGGTGGGCTCGTCGAGCAGTAAAATGTCAGTGTCCTGAATGAGCACACGAGCGAGGTCAACACGCCGCCGCTCGCCGCCTGAAAGCTCTTTGACGAGGGCGTCATGCCTGATGCCGGCAAGCAATGTCTCAACGATCTCTCGGGTTTTGCGCTCTGCCGCCCACTCGTGGGTCTGCGTATTGCCTGTTGCCGCGCTGAGGGCGCTTGCACTCGGATCAAGCAGGTCCTTTTGGCGCAGCATGTCTATGGTTACGTTGCTCTTCTTGGTGACCTCGCCGGCGTCAGGCGCAAGATCCCCAGCGAGCAATCGGAGCAGCGAGGACTTACCGTCCCCGTTTCTGCCAACTATCCCAATGCGATTACCGTTTTCAATGCTCAGAGTAACCGCAGCAAAAACACGCTTCGTAGGAAACGTCAAGCTGAGATCTTTAGCAACAAGCAACGGCGCCATAAATCTTACTTTCCGTGGAACAGAGGTGTGGTACAGAGGGACGGGGTTAGTGTACCACTTTGGCTCAAGAGCCAAAGTGGTACACTAACCCCGTCCCTCTGTACCACATTGAAACGGAGCTACCATGACAGAAGAAAAGATCGTTGTTGGAGCAGGAACAGAATTCCCTCTCAATGGCATACTCACACTTCCTGACACTGCTGAGCAGCCGCTGCCGGCGGTAGTTCTGGTCCACGGCTCCGGCCCCCAGACTATGGACGAAAAAATAGGCAAGGTCACTCCATTCAAGGATATTGCCCAAGCGCTTGCAGAAAAAGGAATCGCAACGCTGCGCTATGACAAGCGCACCAAAATCTACGGCAGAAAGATGATGAAAAACGCTGCTGACATCACTGTAAAAACAGAAACCATAGATGATACCATCCTCGCAACTGAACTGCTGAGGGGTGACTCACGCATCGGCAAGATATTCATCTTAGGGCACAGCATGGGCGGCATGCTCGCGCCACGCATCGACGCCGAGGGAGGCAACTACGACGGCATCATCATTGCAGCAGGCTCACCGCGCGAGCTACGCGAGATCTTGATGGATCAATTTGCGGATGCACTTGAGGGATACAAAGGCCTGATAAAACTCATTGCCAGCAAACAGATTGCCAGCATTATCCCCAAGCTTGTTGAAATTGACTCTCTCACCGATGAAGAAGCAAAAAAGAAGAAGGTACTCGGAGGCTCCCGCGCCTACTATTTCAAGGAGTTTGAGGCATATCCAACGAGCCCTTATCTGGATGCCCTTGACAAACCGCTGTTTGTCTTTCAAGGCAGCGAGGACTTTCAAGTTAATCCCCATAAAGACTTTGAGGGCTACAAGCGCCTGCTTGAAGGCAAGCCCAACGCCACGCTAAAGCTCTACCCGGGCTTGAACCATGTGTTTACCACTCAGCACGCAACGAGGTCAATGAAAGATTACAAGGTGCCAGAAAAAGTTGCCCCAGAGGTCACCAACGACATCGCTGATTGGATCTGGAGTGTGTAATGGGGATAATCCGCGGAGCTTGGTTTGGTGCACCAAGACCCGTCCCTCCTGTGCCAGAAAACGGAGTTAAAAGATGCGGATAGTATTTGATATTGGCGGCACCTCCTTCAGATACGCAAAGTACGTTGACGGAGAGATGGTGGCCGGCGCCAAGGAGCCTACTCCTAACTATCTGCAGGGTCACGCTCCTGAGGAGATAAACCAGCTGCTCCTAGAGGGCATTGGCCAGGCGATAGGCAGTGACCTCTCCCGCATCACCGAGGTGGGCATCTGCTATGCCGGGCCGGTGTCAGGGCAGGGAAGAATCCTCGGCAGCCCAACCATCCACGGGATAAAGCTGGAGCACCCCTTTGACTTAAGAGCTGCTGTTCAATCTCTAGCGGGCATCCGGGATGTCTGGGTGATAAATGACCTTTCAGCGGCAGCGTATCGTTACATTGATGACTACCGCTCCTTTGAGCTGATAACCGTCAGCACCTCTGTGGGCAACAAAATCGTCATTGATGGGCAGCTGCAACTCGGCAGCGACGGCCTTGAAGGCGAGCTTGGTCATCAGCCTGCCTGCCTACCCTCGCCCTTTGAGGGACTGATTACTGTTGAGTGCACCTGCGGCACCGGGACTAACCACATAGGGGCAATATCCTCAGGCAGAGGTATTGCCGAGGTGGCCCAGCAGCTTTGTTCCGCCAGCCTTAAGGAAAGTTATCTCTGCTCACCCTTCAAAGGCAGAGACAGTTTCACCACTGAAGAAATCACCGCTGCCGCCGCCCACGGGGATGAGTTCTCACAAAGCGTCCTCGATATCTGCACTTATCCTCTGGCCTATGCTCTGTGCCTCACCCTCACCTCCCTGTATCTGGAAAAGGTAATCCTCATCGGCGGGGTAGTGCTGAACAGCCCCTCGTACTTTGACTCACTCATGAGCAACATCATGAAGATAGGTGTATACAACTACTCAGCAAAGCACCTGAAAGACAAAATCACCCTGGGCTTCAACGACGACGACAGCGGCCTCATAGGCATGAACCGCTTTTTAGAAAAACAGCAGCACTCTCCAAAATAATTACTAGAACATATGTACGATGTATGGTAACATGGGCTCCTGCTCGCAATCTGTGAGCTGTGTTCTCGAGTAGCCAAGAAACAAGGAGGAATTGCCATGACCTTATCACCCTGTGGAATCAACTGTGACGAATGTCCCTTCAAAGAGCAATGCGGTGGAGATTGTTTTGCCTGCGAGGGAAAGCCTTTTTACATCAAGGACTTTGGCTTTGAAACCTGCATGATCTACGACTGCGCGGTTACTCAAAAGGGCTTCAAGAACTGCGGCGAATGCGCTGAGCTTCCCTGCCAAATCTGGTATGACTGGAAAGACCCTGACATGACCGAGGAAGCACACGTACAGTCCATCCACGACAGAGCCAAAATCCTCAAAGCTTTGTAGGCACAAGGATAGCCAAACCTCTGACCCTTTGCGTCATTTGTGTCGAGTAAATGCTCTTGCAAGATTTGAGTGGTAAGTTTTGCTACGAATTTACGCTTGTGAACGATATTTTGACGAATAATGGGGAAAAACAACCATAAAGTGGCCGCTTTGCATTGATTTAAGCCATATTAGGCATCATTAAGGGTCAAATGTCGCGCACAAGCGTAAATTCGTAGCAAAAGTCACTGACAAAATCTTGTGGTACAGGAGGGACGGGGTTGGTGTACCACTTTTTGCCTCGGCAAAAAGTGGTACACCAACCCCGTCCCTCCTGTACCACCTCCTGTACCACGCCGCTTACAGCAACGGTTTGGGAAAATGTGCGGTTTCATGAGTACTCGGTGCCAAAAGATGCGATACTGATACCAGTGAAGAAACACAAAGGAGGTCTGATACTCATGAAATCAAGACAAACTGGGGGTTTTGCACTGCGCCCCAAAGCTTATCTTCTGACTCTGCTTGTTAGTGTATTCGCTGTAGTGGGTGTGCTGGGACTCGTAGGGTGTAACGGCTCGGGTGGCAGCGGCGGCGGCGAAGCAATCAATTCAGAAGAAGTCTCTGGAGTAATCATAGAGATTACGGCTGACGAGCTTTTAGTTGAGATAACCAAGAGCACTGCTCCCGGTCTGCAAGCAGGCCTGGTAAGAGTAGATGTCAGCCAGATTGACAGCAAGATAGTTGACAACTTGGAGGTTGATGATGCAATCACCTTTGAGTTCTCCGGAATCATGGGAATGAGCGAGCCTCCCTTTGTTTCGGCCACCTCGTTGAGTGCCAGCTGATAGGCCAGTCTGCCTTGCCGAGCAACTCTATGCGGGAACATGTCATCTATTATTTCAGCGGCACGGGAAACAGCCTCTGGACAGCACTGAACATCAAAAAAGCACTGGGCGACTGCAGCGTTGTGTTGATGAAAGCTACGCCGCAGCGCCCAAAAGCTGTGAAGAGCATGGGTTTTGTTTTTCCCTGCTATTTTAGCGGCGTGCCGCACAACGTTTTGGATTTCTTCAAAAACCTTGATGCCGCCGAACAAGATGACACGTATTACTACGCGGTAGTCACCTACGGGCTTTTGCTGGGCTCAACCCTAGGTCAGACCCATGAGGCCCTGCAAGAGCGCAACATAAAGCTCAACTATGCAGCCCCGCTCAAGTCATTTGCTAATTACGTGCTTGCCTATAACATGAGCAGCAAGGTGGCAGAGAAAACCGCTCAAACTAAAAGAGAGCTGCAAGAAATCATCCCCCATATTATTAACCGGGATACCGAGAGCATTGGCAAGCCTTCTGCCGTTATCATGGCCTACAACAAGGCTTTTTCAAAGGATCCCAGCAACAAAGACAGCAAGTATCTGGTAAATGAGACTTGCGATGGATGTGGCATTTGTATTAAAGTGTGCCCCACACAAAATGTTTTATTGAAAGAAGACCGGCCGCATTGGCTGCACCATTGTGTGCAATGCCTGGCCTGTCTGCAATGGTGTCCTAAGCGCGCAATTGACTACGGAGAAAAGACTCGCAAGCGTGGTCGCTATACCCATCCTGAGATTACCTCGAGAATGTTTATCGATTATCTGAGTGGAGTGGGCGCTGGTAATTCAGGGTAGTAAAGCAGTAACAAGACAACACAATCTCTAAGGAGCGCAGTTTGCCAACCGGTGCTCCTTGTAGGACTTTATAAACTGATAGAAGGGATAACTCATGTCACCGGAAAAACTGGATCTTCACAAGCATTTTTACGAGATTAACGCCATTGACCCAGAGCTCTTTGTTCGCTTTGATGTCAAACGGGGTCTCCGCAACAGCGACGGCACCGGCGTAATGGCCGGCCTCACC
This sequence comes from Coriobacteriia bacterium, assembly GCA_009784425.1. Taxonomy (GTDB): domain Bacteria; phylum Actinomycetota; class Coriobacteriia; order Coriobacteriales; family UBA8131; genus WQXH01. Next base: position 5,973 of record WRBR01000088.1, read on the forward strand.
AACATTGCCAACGTCCACGGATACATCATCGTTGACGGCGAGAAGTGCCCGGACGAGGGGCGCCTATTCTACCGAGGCCACGATATCGAGGAGCTTACGGACGCAAGTGACACCACCAAGCGCTGGAACTTTGAGGAGGTTGCCTACCTGCTTTTGATGGGCAAGATGCCTGATAAAGAAGAGCTGGAGCTTCTGGTCTCACATATCGATGCCAAGCGAGAGCTGCCCAACGGCTTTACCGCTTCGCTTATCATGAAGGATGCCTCGCCTGATCTTATGAACTGCTTGGCCCGTTCGGTGTTGCTGCTTTATTCCACCGACGAAAAAGCCGAGGATCGCAGCCCCGAGCATGAGATTAACATAGCGCTCTCTTTGATCTCGCGCCTGCCGAGGATCATGGTGCTGGGTTATTACGCCATGATGGCTCAGTACAAGGGTGATTCGATGATCATGCATCGCTTCATTCCTGGCCAGTCCACGGCTGAGACCATCCTCTCCATGCTGCGTAAAGACCGTGAATTCACCGCCGATGAGGCGAGGATGCTCGACATCATGCTCACCCTGCACGCTGAGCATGGCGGCGGCAACAACTCCACCTTTACCCTGCGCACGCTGACTTCGTCTGACACCGATCCGTACTCGGCTTATTCCGGCGCCATTGGCTCCCTCAAGGGTCTGCGCCACGGAGGGGCCAACGGCAAGGTGCAGGAGATGCGCTACGACATAAAGGCAAACGTGAAGAATTGGACAAACGAGGGCGAGGTAGCCGACTACCTCGAAAAGATGGTCAGAAAAGAGGCCTTTGATAAAACCGGTCTTATTTATGGCATGGGTCATGCCGTATACACACTGAGCGATCCACGCACCAAGATTTTGCGAGAATATGCCGCTCGTCTGGCTGCGGGCACCGAGTATGAGGCGGAATTGCAGCTGCTAGAGACGGTTGAGAAGCTTGCCCCTGAGGTGTTCAACAAGGTCAAGGGTTCTAACAAGGCGCTTTGTGCCAACGTGGATATGTACTCCGGCTTTGTGTATTCGATGCTGCAGATTCCTGAAGAACTCTTTACGCCGCTCTTTGCCTGCGCCCGCATGGTGGGCTGGGCAGCGCACCGTTTTGAGGAGATTGTCTCCGGCAAACGCATCATTCGTCCGGCTTATAAGTCTGCCATGCTTGAAGAGCAGATACTGCCGGGCTTGCATCTGCCACACATAGACCCTGACACACTTGCTGCAAATTAAACTGCTTTAAGCAAGAGTCAAATCAAGCTTGAAATTCAAAGAGAATCTGCCTGGTAAGCGGGGCAGATTCTTGGTTTGGTACAGGAGGGACGGGGTTGGTGTCCCAGATTGGTGGAACAGGGGGACGGGGTTAGTGTTCCAATTTGACCTTGGTCAAATTGGAACACTAACCCC
>WRBR01000089.1 GCA_009784425.1 Coriobacteriia bacterium
AGAGAAGCCCCCAGTAAAGCCATGTTGTTGTTTTGGGCACCCGGTAGATAATAGGGCATATAGGCAGGGTAGAGAGAATTTTTGTTAGGGGCAATAGTCACCACAAATTCTGCACCCATAGCGTTGGTGTAACCCTGCATGAGGGAAAGATTAAAGGTGATATTGTGAATCTCACGCTCACTTAAAGGCGCACTTGCCCTGAAGTCACTCAGCGTATTGCCATAGAAAAGCCAGCCGTCCCTGCCTACAATGACCTGCTCGGTTGGGGAGGTCTTAAAAATCCCCGCCCGCAGGCGCGCATTGGCATCAATAGCGAGGTTTCGGTAGGCAAAATGATCCTCAAAGTAGTCCCCCAGATTGCTGAGAAAGTAAAGGTTATATGAGCCATCCTCTTCCTGCAATGCAGGAAAAGCACTCCGTGAATCCTCATCAGTAGCAGGCGCATCATCAGTCCAAATCATACCCACAAACGGCACCAAACACAGCACCAAAAAAAGCACCGCAAAAACATACAGAGCGCCCTTACGCCGCCCACCCTTGCCACCAGCATTCTCCCAATCACTCACTTCAATCTCTTCTCTCTTCTCTCTTCTCTCTTAACTCTCCTCCTAGAACCTAAAGTAAATAAACGGATTATACCCGCCACCCGAGAGACTCAAAATACACACAAACAGCAACACAAAGGCAAAAACATAACTAGCAGCCGTAGCAAGCTTCTGCACAAGCAAAGCACTCTGTAAAAGCCGCCTCTCAACCAACTGCTTAAGAGGTGTACAAGCAACAAGCGCAACCAAAAACACCACAATAAACAACGGTGTCAACTGCTCCATAGCCAGCGCAGTGCTGGCATACTCAAAATGAAAGCCGGTAAACATCTGCGAGACAAAGAATAAGCCCTGCTCAAAGGAGTCAGCCCTAAACAGCACAAACCCCACCGCCACCACCAACAACGTGTAGATGACCCCCAGCACCTTGGGCAGCTTTTTAATAGGCAGATACTCCTCAAGCATCAAGAAAAGCCCGTGGAAAAGTCCCCACACCACAAAGGTCCAGCTTGCACCGTGCCAAAGGCCGCAGGTAAAGAAAACCACCAACTTGTTGAGCCCTGCACGGAGTCTGCCATGTCTATTGCCGCCTAAAGAAAAGTACAGGTATTCCTTAAACCAGGTGGAAAGCGATATGTGCCAGCGCCTCCAAAATTCCTGGATAGAAGAAGAGATATAGGGATAGTTGAAGTTTTCCTTGTAGCGAAACCCAAACATGCGCGCCAGGCCAAGCGCCATGTCCGAATACCCTGAGAAGTCAAAGTAGATCTGCAGGCAATAACCAATGGCAGCAATCCACACAACGGCGATATTTATCTCGCCCGGGCTGGCGCCATAAATGGAGTCCACAGTCAATGCCATAGTATTGGCTATGAGCACCTTTTTACCCAGACCAATGGAAAAACGTCTCATGCCCTGAGTGATATCTTCAATACGCGCCGTGCGCAGAGAGAGCTGCTTATCAACATCGTGGTACTTGATGATGGGCCCGGCGGTCAGCTGAGGGAAAAAGCTGATATAGAGCAGCACCTTTGAATAGCTCTTGGAGGCCTCCACTTCACCGCGGTAGGTATCGATGAGATAGCTCATAGCCTGAAAGGTGTAAAAAGAGATGCCAATGGGCAGTGCCACTACGGGAATCTCCCAGCTCTGGGAGAAAATCGAGTCAGCTGTGGCAACAAACATGCCTGCGTACTTGAAAACCGCGAGAAACGCCAAATTAACCACAATGCCAGCGGTGAGAGCAGCCTTAGCCTGAGACTTTTTGCTTTCCCGGGTGTGAGCAATCAGGCGCCCAAACACGTAATTACAAACGGTTGAGACCAGCATGAGAAGTACATAGACAGGCTCACCAAAGGCGTAGAAGAACAAACTTGCAACAATCAGGAGGTAGTTTCTCACCTTGAGCTGCGGGATAGCGTAATAAGCCAGGAATACCAGGGGCAAAAAAACGCAGATAAATGTCAGAGAGCTAAATACCAAGCCAGTGCTTCACTCCTCTATCTTCAAGAAAGGCCGATAATAAATCGGCCTTTCAGGTAAATCTGTCTGTTGTATATTAGCAGACTGCTACTCGTTTTTAGGCTACCGAGCAGAGATATCCATACCTGGCATCAGTACCTGAAACCACGTATTGCCGGGGGTCAAGCGGATAGCCGCTCCGTTGTCGTCATAGAAGCGCGGGGGAGTGGTGCCGTCGGTATGCCAGTTGCCGTCAATGCGGCCACCCTGGGTGAAAATACTGGCTCTGCCAGAGCCGTTAAGCGCTATCTCCCAGGTGGTGCCACCAGCTGCGTCAGGTGTGTGGGGTGCCCAAAGCACCACAACATTGGTGGCTCCAATCTGCTCTTCGTCTATACCGTCAATCGTGGGGCCATCCATAAAGCGCATCCAGCGACCATCGGAGCCCTCACCGGTCCAAGTCCACTCTGCTGAAAAGAAATCAGAGAAGGGAACCACCAACTTGCTCACAGGAGCAGCTGGCGGGTTGGCAGCCTGTGCAGCTGCATCTGAGCTCGAGGTGGTAGCACCGGTGGGCGCCCCACCAACACCGTGAGAGCCGCCAGACGTTGGCAAAAACTCAAAGGTTGGAGGATCACTCAAAATCATTGGTATACCCATGCCACCCGCGTCAGCATACCCTCCGGGCAAGTAGTAGAAGAGGTTGTGAGGAGCTGACATAAAATCAACACGGTGAAAGCCGCTGGCCCCTTCAGTGAGAACAGGTAGACCTGCGATTCCCATCTGATACATAACAACCGGATTAGCTCCGCTATAGATCATGATTCCCTGATACTGAGGCACAATACTAATATCAGAGTTGCGTGCAGAGCGCACCGGACCTACGTCTTCAGGAAGGGTGCTTTGAAAGATGCAGTTAAAGCGCGTTATGCCTCCCTCAGAGATCGATTCATACACCACATCTGCCCTGGAGATACCAAACTGTGGCCTTGATTCTCGGGAATTCTCTATCTTGACACAGAGAGGTCTGGCGCCCATATACCAGGCCAAGGCTGCTTCCTGCTCGTCATCACTGAGTTCTGGGTCAACGAAAACAGGCAAGCCGGTTAGGGGAAAAACCTGCGCTTCATCCGCTTCTACTTCGTGAGTAAAGTAACCCTTGCTAGCAACCCTCGGTTCTTCAGTGGGCTCGGGGGTCGGTTGAGAGAGGATTGCAAACACAGCAGCCAATGCAATCAGCACCGCTGCAACTGCGGCAATGCCAACAAAAATCTTCTTTTTCTTAGACATAAACACCTCGTGATTCAATAACTGAATACTGATTATCCCATAAACCTCTCAATGGCACATAAGGCACTGCGTTAGATCGACTTAGTCCAGATCTGAGCGCTTATGCGATAATTAACCAAATCAATACGAAATCTTCTGTTTTGAGGATTGTCACTATCATGGTAGGTTGATTAATTACAGGCGATTTAGTAGGTGCTCCTTTGACAGATAGTTCTAGCGATAAATACTCAAGAAGTCGATACGAATCTTCTTTTAGCAGAAGAGAGCGTCCGGATCATTTGTCTCATTGGGATAGATATGATGAAGAAGATGAACTTGTGGACGAAGAAACCCAGTCAAGAAAGATAATAAAGACTGTCCTGAAAGTTACGGGCTGCGTTCTCTTGGCTTTAGCAATAGGAATAGCTATCTACGCAGCAGTACTCTTCTTCAAGGTCAGTGATGATATCAGCTTATCTGACAAAATAAAAAGAGAGCTGGCTGAGGTATTGGTGGAACCGGATGACGTAAATGCCCCCTTTTATATGCTCATTATTGGCTCGGACTCCCGAGACCCCTCCAGTGCTCAAGCAGGCCTCTCAGACACGATAATGCTGGCCAGGATTGATCCGGAGGCTCCCCATCTTACTATTCTCTCCATCCCCCGCGATATTGAGATAAGGCTTGAGGGCTACGGAGCGCAAAAAATCAACGCCGCCTATAGCTATGGAGGCCCTGCAGGAGCGGTCAAGGCGGTGTCTGAACTCTGCGACGTGCCTATTTCCTATTATGTAGAAATCGACTTTACCGGCTTGATATCCCTGGTTGACACACTGGGTGGTATCGACGTTGATGTTCCTTCTGATATTTTCCTGGATGGCGTGTACATTGCTGCCGGACCACAACGCCTTAACGGGTCACAAGCTTTGATTATGACGCGTTCCAGAGACTTCCCCACGGGTGATTTGATAAGGGTAGAAAACCAGCGCATAGTTCTCAAGGCAATCGTCAAGCAGGTCTTAGATGCGAGCGTTGTTGAAATGCCGGGACTTGTCACCAGCCTTGCCACAAACGTGGGAACCACCATGGAAGTAGCTAGGGCAATAGAGTTGGTGCTCAAGTTCAGAGGCATGGACGTTGATCAGATGTATATGGCTACCGTTCCGGTTGCCTTTAACTCACACGACGGAATTGCCTACCTACGGGTTGTAGAACCGGAATTCTCAGAGATGATGGCGCGAATCAAACAAGGCTTGCCACCAATTGACCCTGCTATGGTGGCAGCTGAGTATTAAGTGCAATCAGGTTGATGAAGATTTCAGTAGCATTGGCGGCAAAAGATGGTGCCCGCTATCTCCCTGCTCAAGTGGCATCAATACTGCCTCAACTGAGTGAAGAACGTGGCGACGAGCTTATCATTTCCACGGACCCTTCAAAAGACGCAACAACTGACATTGCCAGAGAGCTGGCAACCCAGTTTAGCCTGGTCAAGTACATCCAGGGTCCGGGCAGAGGCGTGCAGGCAAATTTTGAACACGCAATCAAAGCCTGTACAGGGAGCCATATATTTCTCTCAGACCAAGATGATATCTGGATGCCCAACAAGATAGCAGAAGTACTCAAGGAATTTGAGGCAAGCAATGCTACCCTCATAGTGCATGACGCTGTTGTTGTAGATGAGGATCTCAACCAAATCAACCCCTCTTTTTTCGCTCTCAGCAGGAGCAAGCCCGGTGTTTTTAAGAACATCATGAAAAACTCATTCATAGGGTGCTGTATGGCTTTTGAGACCAAGCTCACCAGCTATGCCCTGCCCTTTCCGCAAAACCTGCCCATGCATGATCAGTGGCTGGGATTGCTTGCGTCACGATACTTAACGGTCAGTTTTCTCCCGCAACAATTGATACAATACCGTAGGCATGCTAACACCAGCACAACCGGCACCCATGCCGGTGTAAAACAAATGGTCACCTGGCGCTGTAACATACTCAGAGCGCTCAGAAAAAGGAACAAGGAGCTCAAGTGAGCACTCCAGACACCAATGAAGCACTAAAAACACACGAGGCTGAGCTCCAGCGCCTTCAGCGAGATATGTCCATCTACCAGGACATGCTTGCTGAGCGGGATAAGACCATCAGAGAATATCGCAATTCCACCTCCTGGAGGGTAACAGCACCACTGAGGGGAGCCAAACAGGGACTCCGCTTCTTGGTTAGAGGAGCACGCTACACCAATCAACTCCCAAAACTTTTTGCCATGGTTAAGGAGTATGGAGTGCCCGCAACTGCACGGCTCGCCAGAAGAAAAATCAGAAGCGATTTCATGCGCGCCCATGCATTGAGTAAGCCGCTCGATACCGGCTTTGTGCTTTCAGCAGAAGAACTCAAAGCCAAGGCTCAGCACCCCTTTACAAAGACACCTCTCATCTCCATCGTGGTGCCTCTCTTCAACACCAAGGCAGAAGATCTGGAGCAGCTGCTGCTTTCAGTGCTCAATCAAAGCTACCCCCACTGGCAGCTCTGCCTGGCAGATGCCAGTGAGGCCGAGTGCGCCTGGGTGGGCGAAATTGCAACTGCTGCCGCAAAAGCAGACTCACGCATTTGCTACCAGCATCTAGAGAAGAATGCCGGCATAGCCGGCAATACCAATGCAGGCATAGACCTTGCAACAGGCGAGTATCTCACTTTGCTTGACCACGACGACATCCTCCACCCCAACGCGCTCTTTGAAGCCGCCTGTGTTATCGATGAGCAGGGCGCAGACTTCATCTACGCCGATGAGATATCCTTTGAGCAAGACCCCAGCAAGGGCTTTCAGCCCAATTTTAAGCCTGATTATTCCCCGGACATGCTGCGGAGCTACAACTACATCACACACCCCATATTCTTCAGCCGGGAGCTGCTCAATAAAGTGGGGCCCTTACGCCCGGAGTGCGATGGTTCGCAGGACTATGATCTTACTTTAAGACTTTGCGAGCAGGCTGAGCGTATCGCTCACATCCCCAAGGTGCTTTATTACTGGCGCCAAATAGGGGACTCCTTCTCCTCTGGTGCAGGAGTGATGTACAGTATCAACTCTGCACACCGTGCGCTGGAAGATCACCTGAAGCGTACCGGGCTCAGCGGACGGGTAGAGAATGGCCCCATAGTCACCACGTATCGTACGTTCTATGACCTGCCAGAGGGCGAAGATGCCCCACTGGTCTCAATCATCATACCCAACAAGGACCATATTGATGACCTATCTAAATGCCTCAAGTCAATCCAAGACAAAAGTACCTATAAGAGCTACGAGATCATCATCGTAGAGAATAACTCCGAGAACCCAGATACCTTTGCCTATTACCAAACCCTCAAGCCTCCCGTTTCAGTCATCACCTGGGAAGGCGAGTTTAACTTTGCGGCTATCAACAATTTCGCTGCTCGCGAAGCAAAGGGAAGCTACCTCCTGTTCCTAAACAACGATACCGAGGTCATCACTCCTGACTGGATTCAGGAGATGCTGATGTTTGCTCAGCGTGCAGATGTGGGAGCCGTAGGCGCCAAGTTGCTCTTTCCGGATGACACTACACAGCATGCCGGAGTAATCGTAGGGATAGGAGGAGTTGCCGGCCATTCCCATAAAGGCTTTGATCGTGATGACTTTGGTTTTGCCAACCGTTTGCAAGTAGCGCATAATCTCTCGGCAGTCACCGGTGCCTGCTTACTCACCCGCGCAAGCCTCTTTGAAGAGCTGGGCGGTTTTGACGAAGTCCTGGCCGTGGCTTTCAATGATATCGATCTCTGTCTGCGCATAGGCGAGGCGGGCTATCGTATTGTGTTCACCCCCTTCGCCGAGCTTTATCACCATGAATCCAAAAGCCGTGGCTATGAAACAACCTCCGAGAAGATGAAACGCTATCGCGGTGAATCAGTCACTTTTCGCATGCGTTGGGCCGAGTTCTTGGATAGGGGAGACCCGTACTACAACCCCAACCTCTCTCTGGTAACCGAGGATTTTGCCATAGTCCCGTAAATGCGGGTCAGCTCACAAGAGCATTTATACTACTACTTCCGTCACTCTGGCGCCCGAGCTGCA
>WRBR01000090.1 GCA_009784425.1 Coriobacteriia bacterium
ATCTTGGAACAGAGGGACGGGGTTGGTTTGGAACAGAGGGACGGGGTTGGTGTACCACTTTTTGTTCCAAAAAGTGGTACACCAACCCCGTCCCTCTGTTCCAAACCAACCCCGTCCCTCTGTTCCAAACCCGTCTGTCATCCTGAGCGAAGCGCGCAGCGCGTAGCCGAAGGATCCAGTCAGCGACTCCCTCTTATCGACTTTGTCACAAGCTCCCCTGTTACACGTCCCCTGTTGCATTACTTCCCCAATCACACTCAGTGTCCTTCTGTCGCACATAATACAGCCCTGACGTCCCACTCGTCAAACTGTCATTAGACATTGATGGCGAACGTACAATGCCACCGCCAGCGCAAGTAATCTTGCGGTAAGTCTGGCACGGAAGACTCACAGTAGTGCCGCGCGCAAAGCGCGCCCCTTAAAGGCAAGCGGCGGAACATTAATATTCCGCCGCGCGCACGCGCAAGCGTGCGACACTCTTTGGGCGGCGAAGCCGCCTTCTCCTCTGTTAGCGCAAGGGCTTTTCAGGAAGTACTTGAATCAAGATTTTGATAGCAAGTTTTGCTAAGAATTTCCACTTGTGCGCGGCAAAAGGGCACTATTTAACCTAGTTGACCCTCACGCGGACTTAAAAATGGCAAAAACAACGAGTTTCTGCTGTTTTCAGGTTGTAAAATCGCGCACAAGTGGAAATTCTTAGCAAAACTTGGCACTAAAATCTTGAATTTGCCTTTGGAGACAGGGGCGGTTCTTCTGTCTCGGAGACGTAAGAACCGTCCCCCTGTCTCGATAGTTAAGCAAATCTGCTCATCACACACAGGTTCAAGCCCTGGGGGGCTTCCCCGCCCCCCAGACCCCCTCGGGATACAAATAAAAGAAGGGCAATAACGGGGGGCGCTGCCCCCCGCCCTAAAGGGCCCCACCCCCCGTGACTGACTAGGATGTCAGCCTCATCCCTTTTGCTGAGCCTCTGCCCACCTTGTGTTTGCGAACGGTGAGCACCTTTGGGCTGGATCCTTCGGTTTCGCTACGCTACGCTCCGAGCTTGCACTGAGCGTAGCGGTGCTTGCACCACGTAGTCAGACGTGATGATAGGGGAGGGACACGGAACCTCTGACCCCTTGTGTTTAGCCCGCAGTTTGTATGTTTTACGAGTCAGGTTTGAGCTAGTAAAGTTATATGAGGCTAGGCAACTTTTGGTTCGGCTTTCTCTAAATACACCTTGATTCTTCTGGCAACATCCCTACTAACTTTAGTAGCATCCCCATGTTTGAGATAACTATTGATATTGCCTGGATTTAGCTTCAGATCCGTGTAGATTCTATAGTTGCTAATACCTTTTTCCTTCTGCAGCTCCAGAATTCTTTGATGAGCTAGCTCACTGTATTTTCTGGAATTCTTGTATCTGTCTCTTGTGTTGACAAAGCTCTCATAAACCTTGAGGTACCTAACTGGCACGTCCGCGGCGCCTTCCGCAAGCGCCACCAGCAGTTCCTCTTTTGTTTGATAGCTGCTCACCAGCTGCTTGTACTCTTTGTAATAATACTCAGCTGTGTTGGGGCCGAATGTCTTTTTGCAGTCAGGTATTTCGTTTTCTACCATCTCCACCAGGGAGTTTTGCTGGCCTTGTAAATAAGCGTAAGTCAGTAGTGGCTCTGCCAGCCTTGGTTCGCTATTAAGCATCACCTTCAAGAGGCCTTTTATACGGCTCCCCGTGCTCCCACTGAGATACCTCAGATACCTTTTGAGATAGCCTTCCAGCGTCATAGGCCTCATTGCAGTACTCCTTTTTATAATCTACATAGCTGTTTAAAAATAGACGGTATTAGTGACCAGACAATGCATTTGCAAATACCTCATCTCTGTCAAACACCAAGTAATCCAACAACTCCCAATTTATACTCTCTAAAGTCTCCTTGCTTGTTAAATCACTCATGTCATTTGGTCGTAGTCCGTATAGTTTGCTCACAACTAAATCTTCGAGCGACGGAGTATAGTACTCACAATTCGTATCACCCAAATCCACTTTGATTAATCTGTCTTCAAAGTTATAAGGAAAAGAATCAATATATGCATTCACCCTTTGATTCATGTTATTTATGTCAAGAATCCCACTGAGCATACTCGGTGGACATAAAACGTCTATGTCGCACGTCATTCTTGGTGTCTTATCATTTAGAATAAACGCTCCGCCTCCAACAATAACCACTTTTGGCTTTGGGTCGCCCTTTTCTAGCAGCTCCCCAGACATTTCGTCGAAATCGAGCAGGCTCTTCTTTATTTCCTCTTTTCCCAAGAATGGCTCTGTGCCATACATTGCAACTCCTTTCACTAATAGTATTAATCAATATACTCCCTTTGTAAACAATAAGCAACCCCTGCTTACTGCAGTAATAGAGTTTGGGTTGAGGGTGAGGCGGCGGGTTCGCCGAGAGAAAAAAGAGACGCCAGAGATAGCTCTAGCGTCTCCAAACTTTAAGGTGCGCCCGACCACTACAGCGGGCATCGCGATGGTAGTTTAGCAGGTTTGCTTGTTGCGATGCTAGTGTTTGCACGCCTTGAGCTTGGGGTGGGGGTTAGGCCTTGCTTTCTAGTTGGGTGATGGCTTCTTCTAGGGCGGAGAGTTGCTTTTCGGTGTTGCTGAGGCTGCGGTTTGAGTAGATGATGTAGATGAGCATTACGGCCCACATGAGGGCGTAGGCGGCGATTAGGTAGGGGGCTGAGGAGAGTACGGTTGAGTAAATTACTTCCAGGATGGGGTCCATGATTTATCCTCTCAGGTCATCGAGACGTAGTTTTAGGGATTCAACTTGTTCTTCCATTTGGCGTGCGCGTACGCGTTGCCGGAAGAGAGCGAAGGCGATTAGGCTAAAGCCCAGGATGGTGAGGAGCAGGGGGATGAGCATGAGCGGCGGTAAGCCGGAGTCTGAGCGGAAGACCACCGGGTGCGTGGAAGGCACCAGGCGGGTGATCATGAAGCTGATGGGTGCGTTGACCGCAACGATGATGCCAAAGACTGAGCTGTAGGTGGCGCGGCGCTCGGGGTCGCTCACGGCGGTGCGTAAGATAAAGTACGCAATAACCATGAGCATGAGGATGAGGTAGGTGATGAGGCGTGGCTCCCAGACCCACCAGGCTCCCCAGTCGTGTCGGGTCCAGGCTACGCCGGAGACCATAGTCATCGAGACAAACACCAGCGACATTTCGGTGGCCGTTTGGGCGCGGATGTCGTATTTGGTGTTGCGGGTTCTGAGGAACATGATGCCGTAGGCTGCTGTGAAGGCCAGCGCTACCATGCTAATCACCGCTACCGGCATGTGGTAGAAGAAGATCTTTTGCGAGAGCAGCAGCGTGGTGGTGACGATTTTGCCGCCGATCATTGCGGGTTCGGGGACTTCTATGTCGCCGAGTGCCATTGGTGTTACGGTGAAGTTGAACACAAAGGCAAAGATGATGAGCACTCCTCCGATTATTAAAAACGGCAGGGCTAGTGCGTCAAGCTTGCTAGTTTTGTTACTCATATACCTTCCTTCTTACGCAGATACTACGAAGTCGTAGAGCACCCAAGAAACCAAAATCATGATGACATCATACCCGATTGCGAGGGCGAGTGCGGGTACGTATGCGTCCATGAGGGTGGGGCTGCCGGTGATGGCGAGTGTGGTGGCCGAGACGCAGGCGTACAGCAGCGGCACAATGAGCGGCACAAAGAGGAGCGCGAGCAGCACGTCTTTGCCGCGGGTGTTTATGGTGATGGTGGCGAGCAGGGTGCCCACGCCGGCGATGCCGATGGTGCCAACGAGCAGGGGTAGCAGCGCCCACGGCAGCGTGGGGTGCATGGGCAGGCCGCTGAGGAAGAAGATGTAGAACAGCGGCACGGCAATTATCTCTACTATGAGTAAGAAGAGGAGGTTTGCGGTGAGTTTTGAGAGGAAGATTACCGAGCGGTCGAGCGGAACAAGGAGGATACCTTCGAGGGCACCGTCCTCTTTTTCGTAGGAAAATGAGCGGTTGAGGCCCAGCAGCGAGGTGAATACGATGATTGCCCAGAAGAGGCCGCCGGCCATTTGGAGGATGTCTACCTTTTCGGGCGCCTGCATGAGGGCGATGCCGAAGATGACGAGCACAAGCACAGTGTAGATGCCCATTGAGGTGAGCATTTCGCGCGTGCGAAACTCGCGGCGGAGGTCCTTGCCAAGGAGGATTTTGTAGTGTTGAAAGGTGGAGGGTTTTTTGTATGTTGCGCTCATTTGTTGAGCGTCGTTTTTCTTGCTCATCAGGCCACCCCCATGCCTACGCTTTTGTGGTAGAGGTGGACGAACTCCTCGGGGTCTACCTGGTCCTTTTCGGCAAAGAGGACTACTTTGCCGCGTTCAAGGAGGAGGAGGTGGGTGGCGAGGGCGAGACCTTTTTGCATGTCGTGGCTGACCATGCAGAAGGTTCGAGGGCTTGGTGTGGAACAGAGGGACGGGGTTGGTGTGGAACAGGGGGACGGGGTTGGTGTGGAACAGGGGGACGGGGTTGGTGTACCACTTTTTGCCTCGGCAAAAAGTGGTACACCAACCCCGTCCCCCTGTTCCACACCAACCCCGTCCCTCTGTTCCACACCTTGGAGGCGGATTTTTTGGAGGAGGTCGTCGAAGATGCGGACGGCGTGGGGGTCGAGGCCGGAGTAGGGCTCGTCGAGGAAGATTACCTGGGGGCTGTGCACCAGGGCGCGGGCGATTGAGACGCGTTGGGTCATGCCGCGGGAGAAGGTTCGCACAATGTCGTGCCGGCGTGAGGTGAGTTCCACGGTGGCGAGGAGCTCGCTTACGCGCTGCTCGGGGTTTTCTACGCCGTAGAGTTTGGCAGTGAGGAGCAGGTTTTCTTCTGCGGTGAGGTCAAGGTAGAGCAAGGGTTTGTGTGAGATGAGGCCAATGTAGGCGCGGATATCCCCCGGCTTTTCTATGAGGTCGTGGCCGAGTACCTGCGCCTTGCCGCTGCTGGGGCGCGCCAGTGTTGAGAGGATGCGCAGCAGCGTTGTTTTACCGGCGCCGTTGGGGCCGAAGATTGAGAGAAAGGCACCTTGGGGCAGCTCAAAGCTTGCCTTGTCCAAGGCCTTGCGCTGGCCAAAGACCTTGGTGAGATCAGTGCACTTTATTGCCGGTACTGCTTTTGTTGCCATTAGCTGTGTATCGCCTCAGATGAGCGGGTTAACACTTTCTTTGGGCTTTCAGATACTTTTTCAGATACTTTTCTCTTATCGCGCCTGCCAAGGGCGGCTATTGCGGTGCCTACCATGAGCAGGCCAAAGCCTATCCATACAAAGAGTATCAGGGGGTTTACACGCACGTCGAGCGATATTTCACCAAATTCGCTGTCGCCCCAGTACACCACAAAGAGGTCTTCCGTGGGGAAGGAGATGATGCCGGCGTGCAGCATCTGCTGACCGGTGGACTGCACGTATTGTATCTGTGGCTTAACCTGGCCGATTGGCACGCCGTCTTTTTCAACTGCAAGGATGATGGTGTAATGCACGTCGTTGCCGTTGGGCGACATCATCATGTTTCTCGACACATACTTGAGCTCGTAGTTCTTGATCTTGAAGGTTTCTTCGGCTTGACTTGCCGCGTGGCCGTGGCCGTGCATGCCGGCGGGAGGCTGATTGGGGCCGGCAATCTCGCCGATTTTCTCGTAACTATACATCGACGAGCCGATGAGGCCAATCATCAGGATGCCGATGGACATGTGCGCCAAAAAGCCGCCGATGGTCTGCACGCGCAGGTTGCGTTTTTTGATGGCGCGCACCAGCATAACGAGCGCGTTGAAAAAGAGCAGGCTCGCCGCCAAAAAGCCCAGGAGCGTGAGCAGGGCGTAGTAGAAGAACGGCCCGGATTCCATGAGGATTTGCGAGTTTTTGTCGTTGGCTGCAAGGATATGCATATAGGTGGGCAGCAGGGTGTCAACGTAGTAGAAAAGCAGCAGCACAAAGAGCACGCCCGCAAAGATTGCCGGCATCCAGGCTTGCTTGAAGAAGCTCTTGAAGCTGGTTTTGCGCCAGGCGAGTAGCGGGCACGCGGCCAAAACAAAGACATACAGCACGCCGATGGGCCGTGCGATGGCATCAAACGCGGGAGCCTTGAGCGCTTGGCCGCCAAACGGCAGCCAGGAGGGCAGCGCCGAGGACAGCGTCATGTACATGAGAAACAGCATGCACACCACCATGACAACGTTGTTGAGGTAGTACGCCACGTCCTTGCTCATAAAGCTCTCGGCTTCGCCTTCGTGGGTGGGCGCGTCTTTGAAGGTGTTCCTGCGGATTATGAGCATCACGGTGCCCACAATCATCGGCACGAGTATCAAAATGCCAAAGAGGAGCATGGCGAGCTGGTTCTCCTCAAAGGCGTGCACGCTCTCCACAATGCCTGAGCGGGTTATGAAGGTGCCCACGATAACAAAGGCAAAGGTGAGGCATGCCAGCATTATTGCCCAGCGCTTCATGGTGCCGCGCTGCTTGTAGATGGTCATGGTGTGGACGAGGGCCACGCCCGCGCCCCATGAGAGCAGGCTGGCGTTTTCTACCGGATCCCAGCCCCAGTAACCGCCCCAGCCAAGTACCACGTAGGCCCAAACTGCGCCGATGCCAATGCCAATGCCGAGGAACAGCCACGAAAACAGCGTGTAACGGTGGGCTCTGTTGACCCAGGTTTTTGACGGGTCATTCACCACGAGCGCGGCAATGGCGTACGCAAACGGAATGGTGAGACCCGCGTAACCCACAAACAGCGTGGGCGGATGGAAGGCCATAGCCCAGTGCTCCAGCAGGGCGTTCATGCCCCACAGGGCAGCATTGCCGGTGAGGTTGCCCGCAAAGTCAAGGAGCCTGGGGTCAATGGGGATAAAGGGCATGTTTGCCTCATCAAACACCAATATAACGATGAAGATGAGCAGCACGCATTGCGTTATGGCAATGGCGGCGGAGTCGAGAGCCCTGTTTTTGGCGGGGCTTTTCTCCTCGCCTCCTATGCTCTTTGCGCCTGAGAGCAGGTTGAGCGAATCGCTGATTTTAGCGCTCGGCGATGTGCTGCGCCATGTTCTAAAGGCAACGATTGAGCTAAAGACTCCAATGAGCCAGGCCCAAAACAGCAGCGAGCCGCCTCTGCCGGCCCAAAGGCCCGAGAATTTGAAGAGCGGCGCGAGGCTGGAGGCGTTGTGGCTGCGGTTCTTTGCCACGTAGGCGATG
>WRBR01000091.1 GCA_009784425.1 Coriobacteriia bacterium
GCGTTCCCTGCGTTAAGCCGCCGGGAGGCCTGGGCTGCCACATTGATGCCATGCGCTTTGTTGATCATATTCCCCTGGAGCAATACCGTGCGGGCGCCTTGGCGGCTGCCGTGTATCTCATCAGCGGCATTCGTGGTATGGAGCGCGGCACGCTTTCTGAGGAGCGCAACCCCGACGGCAGCGAGCATTTTGCGAGCATGGAGCTGCTGCGTCTGGCAATTCCGCGCCGTGCCTTTACGCTGTCACAGCTGGAGTATGTGGCCGACCGCGTGGGCTGGCTCTACGAAAACCGCGAGCTTATCGGCGGCCTGAGATTTCTCTCCGAGCCTGCCGTTTTGCGCTTCTTCCTCGGACGCCTTGAGGCCGTTGGGGATTGGCAAGACAAGCTCATTGCCGCCTTTAAAAAGGACATGCCAAACGGCCTGTAAACAAGTGTTGTAAGTGCTTTAGAAACGGAGTAAGTACCATGTTTCAAAACCTCAAGCAAGCCAGAGAATTCTGCGCTGAGAATGACATACGGATGATCGACTTTATGATGGTTGATCTGGACGGGCGCTGGCGCCACCTCACCATTCCGGTAGAGCGCTTCACCGAGGATACGCTGCGGGATGGCATTGGCTTTGACGGGTCTAACTATGGCTACGCTCCCGTGGAAAAAAGCGACATGGTATTTGTGCCTGACCTCAGCAGCGCCTATTTTGACGTGTTTGAAGAAGTGCCCACCTTGGGCATGATTGGCGACGTCTACGTGATTGACCTGCCCGAGAATTATCCCTTTGATCAGTACCCTCGCAACGTGGTTAAGCGCGCTGAGCAGTATATGAAGGACCTGGGCGTGGCCACCGACTTTATCATTGGCCCGGAATACGAGTTTCACGTGTTTGACCACGTGAGCTACGAGGTTAAGCCCCAGGGCTCCTCTTACTCTGTGGACACCGAGCAGGCTGAGTGGAATACCGGCAATGACGAGCTTCCCAATCTGGGCTACAAGATGCCGCTGAAGGGCGGCTACCACCGGGCGCTGCCTTATGATCGCCTGAGCGGCTTTAGGTCGCGGCTCACCATGTTGATGGAGGGTCAGGGCATTGCCGTAAAGTACCACCACCACGAGGTGGGCGGCCCGGGTCAAATTGAGCTTGAAGTAGAGCTGGGCGGGCTCCTTGAGATGGCCGACAAAACCATGATGACCAAGCATCTTGCGCGCAATCTTGCCTTTGCCGAAGACCGCACGGTGACCTTTATGCCCAAGCCCATCTATGCCGAGGCAGGCAACGGCCTGCATGTGCATATGCACCTCTTCAAAAACGGCGAGCCCTTATTCTATGACGAGAAGGGCTACTCGCAGTTGAGTGAGACGGCACTGCATTTTATGGGCGGCATCTTAACGCATGTGCGGGCACTTTGCGCCCTCTTGAACCCCAGCACCAACTCGTACAAGCGCCTGGTGCCCGGCTATGAGGCCCCGGTGACCATAGGTTACGCAACCTCCAACCGCAGCAGCGTTGTGCGCATACCGGCCTACGCAAAAGGGCCGATGAACAAGCGCTTTGAGCTGCGCAACGCCGACGGCACCTGCAATCCCTACTACGCCTTTGCCGCCATCCTCATGGCGGGGCTTGACGGCATTGAAAAGAAGATTGATCCGGAGAAGGAGGGCTTTGGGCCCTACGACTTTAACCTCTATGACCTCTCTCCTGAGGATGCGGCAAAGATCAGGCAGCTACCGCGTTCCCTGGACGAGGCGCTTGATGCGCTGGAGGCTGACAACGAGTTTCTCACCAAAGGCGGCGTTTTCTCGGAGAAGCTGCTTGAGATCTGGATAGACAGAAAACGCCAGGAGGCAGCACTCTACAACCAACTGCCACACCCGGTGGAGTTTGAGTTGTACTACGATTTGTAAGCGGTATTTTGGAACAGAGGGACGGGGTTGGTGCGGTGGAACAGGGGGACGGGGTTAGTGTGGTACAGGGGGACGGGGTTAGTGTACCAATTTCTGTGGAAATTGGTACACTAACCCCGTCCCCCTGTACCACACTAACCCCGTCCCCCTGTTCCACCTCTGTTCCAAAACGAAGAGATTGGTAGCCATGCAGGCAATTGAGATAGGTTGTAAAAGATGTGGCTCTGAGGAGTTCAGGCTCCTCAATGTCAAAACCGGCGAGGTGATTTGTAGCTATTGCCGCAATCGCTGGATTGAACCTTCGCTTATCGAGCAAACGGAAACGGAGAAGTTCCTCGCTGAGCAGGCCAAGCGGCCGCAGGTGATTGTGGATAACACCTCCGAGACCGACAAGCAGCTCATGGAGATGGTCACCAAGGCAGCCAGCGCCACCGCAGGTGGCTGTGTGAGCAAGGCTATGAAGATTGTTATCGGTGCTGTGGTGGCTCTGGTTATTCTTGCCGCCCTTCTTGTCTTCGTTGTCTACGTGGGCTTTAACTCTCCCGGCTGATTGGCGCTTAGCTGTAGTAAACTTGGCTCACCGAGCTGAGCAGTTGTGAGCTTAGCTGATTGGAGCTGGGCATGAATGGTGAGGCTGAAGATGTTGGCAAGGGCTTTATTGAGCTGAGAGACGTGGCGAGGATTTACCACACCGGCGAAGTACTGGTCAAAGCCGTTGACGGCATGAACTTTGTGATTGAGCAGGGGGAGCTCGCCATTGTTGTAGGCCCCAGTGGCGCGGGAAAATCCACCGTACTCAATATCCTCGGAGGTATGGACACTGCCGATAAAGGCGAGGTCTTTGTTGACGGAGTCAACATTGCGGGCCTGGACCAGCGCGCGCTCACTTTATACCGGCGCGAGAGCGTGGGTTTTGTTTTTCAGTTCTACAATCTCATTCCCAACCTTACCGCCTATGAAAACGTTGAGCTGGCGGCGCAGATTTGTTCCGACCACCTTGACGCTGCCGAGGTGCTGGAGCGCGTGGGGCTTGAGGCTCGGCTTGATAACTTTCCTTCGCAGCTTTCCGGCGGCGAGCAGCAGCGTGTGGCCATTGCGCGGGCGCTGGCCAAGAATCCCAAGCTGCTGCTCTGCGATGAACCCACCGGTGCTCTTGACTCATCAACGGGCAAAACGGTCCTTGAGCTGCTGCAAGATGCCAGCCGCATCCACGGCATTACCGTGGTTATCATCACGCATAACCAGGCCCTCAAGCCTATGGGTGACCGGGTCATCCAGATTCGCAACGGGCGCGCCGAGGGGGTTGCACTGAATCCCTCTCCCCTGCCCATCTCTTCTATTGATTGGTAGCGTGCGCTATGGCACGGGGCTTATTGAGCAATCCTTTTGTGCGCAGCGCCCTGCGCCAGGTTAAGAGCACGCTGCCGCGCTTTCTTTCGATTTTGCTCATCACCCTGATTGGCGTGATGTTCTTCAGCGGCTTGAGGCTTACCGGCCCCTATATGAAGGATTCTGCGGAGCGCTGGTTTGACCAGCAGAACTTCATGGATGTGCAGATTGTCTCCACCTTGGGCTTTGACGCTGACGATCTTGCTGCCATCCGCGCCACGCCCGGCGTGCTGCAGGTGGCGCCCACGTATACCGCAAACTTGCTGGTTAAGCGCAGTGGGCTGGAGATGAGTATTCAGATTCTGTCTCTTGATACCGCCAGCTCTCATCCTATCAATGCGCCGGAGTTACTCAGTGGTCGCCTGCCCGTAAAAGACAACGAATGTGTGGCTGAAAGCAGCTGGCTCAGGGCAACCGGCGGCGAGCTTGGAGACACGGTGAGGTTTTATTCCGGCTCAAACAAGCCTTTGTCTGACACCCTGAGGCATGAGACCTTTACGATTGTAGGCGTGGTGAAGTCTCCCCTCTTCATTGCCGCCGACCGCGGCAACAGCGACATCGGCACGGGGTTTAATCGATACTTTTTCTACACGCTTCCCGAGGCTTTTAACCTGGAGGTGTACACCGCAGTTTACTTGCAAGTTGATCTTGGAGCTGCTGGGGATGCCTCGCGTTTTGATGACGTGTATTTTGATGCCGTGGCGCCTACGGTTGAGGCGCTTAAGGAAACAGGGAAGACGCGGAGTGCTGAGCGGTTTAATGCGATTCTTGCGGATGCTCATGCTGAGCTTGCGGATGCGCGGGCTGAGGTGGCGGACGGCTACCAGAAGCTTGCTGATGCTGAGCAGGAATTTGCTTATGCCCTGGTTTTCCTTGAGGCGAGCTACCATGCAAGTTTGGTCTACGCCTTTGAGCGTGAGCGCGAGGACGCGCTTGCAGACCTGGAGCAGGCAGAGGCGGACATAGCACAGGCCGAGGCAGACCTCGAGGAACTTGAGGAGGCTCGCTGGTACGTGCTTGACCTCAAGCAAAACCCGGGCTTTAGAAGCTACCTGCAGCAAAGCGGCCAGATGGAGGACCTGGCCGTGGTGATTCCCCTGCTGTTCTTTCTCATTGCCGCCCTGGTTTCCATGACCTCCATGACCCGCCTTGTGGACAGCGACCGCACCATCATCGGCACCTACAAGGCGCTCGGCTACACCAATCGCGCCATTACCGCGCGCTACTTGCTCTACGCCTCAAGCGCCACGATAGTGGGCGGCATCTCGGGCACCATCATTGGGGCCAATCTCTTTCCCCCGCTGATATTCAATGCCTTCCGCACCATGTATACTGTGCCGCCTGGCCCTATGCTCTTTTCATGGTCGCTTGCTCTTTTAGCGCTGCTGTTTGCGCTCATCTGCACGGTGGGGCCCGCGCTGCTGGTGTGCCTTGGCATTCTGCGCGAGACGCCCGCCTCCGCCATGCGCCCCCTGGCTCCGCGCCCGGGCAAGCGCATCTTTTTGGAGCGCATCAAGCCGCTTTGGCGGCGCCTTACTTTTCTCCATAAAATCACCTCCCGCAACCTGCTGCGCTACAAAAAACGGGCGTTTATGACCATATTCGGCGTTGCCGGCTGCACCGCCTTGTTGTTTACCGGCTTTGCTCTGAATGACTCGCTTGCCACCATAGGCCCCAAGCAATACGGCAACATTGAGGTCTTTGACGTGGCCATCACCTTTAAGCCTTCGGCGAGCGCCGAGGAGCTGGAGAGCTTTTTTACCCTTATTGAGGAGTCGCCCGAGCTGGCTACCTACACCCTGGTGAGGCGCGAGACGGCGGAGATTCTCCACGGCGGTTTTGCCTTAGACCTGGCACTCATCGCCACCGATAATCCGGCGGAGCTGCCTGAGTATTACCACTCACAGCCCCGCATTGGCGGCTTATTCTCCGAGGCTTTGGCTCTGGTGCTTGATGATGAGGGGGTCTTTATCACGGAGCAAATTGCTCGACAGGTGGGTGCGGAGGTGGGCAGCACCATTACGCTTAGAAACCTGAGTGATGAAGAGGCGGACTTTGTAGTAGCCGGCATACGGGAGAACTATGTGTATCACTACGTGATGATGACGGCCGCCGCCTATGAGCAGGGCTTTAATAAGGAATACCAGCCCAACCAGATACTCGGGCACTTTAATACCGGCTACGAGGCCATGCCCGAGTCACTTACCGCTCTTTCGGCGGTGAGCGGTTTGTATTACACTCAGACCTCAGCCGACGACTTTGCCACCATCACCGACGTGCTGGGCTTTGTCATGGTCATACTCACACTGAGCGCCGCAGCGCTGCTGTTTGTGGTGCTTTTCTCGCTCAACACCATCAACCGCGAGGAGCGCACCCGCGAGCTTGCCTCCATCAAGGTGCTCGGCTTTTTCAACCGCGAGCTGGCCTCGTACATCTACCGCGAGGGGCTCATACTCACCTTACTGGGTATTGCCATTGGCATTGTGCAAGGCATAGCCCTGCAGCGCTACATCATCTCAACCATCGAGGTAGACGTATTCATGTTCAGCCGCGACCTGCTCTTTAGCACGTTTTTCTTCAGCATTTTTCTCACCATAGTCTTTGCCTTTGTGGTGAATCTCCTCTTATACCGCCCCCTCACCCGCATAGACATGGTTGCTGCACTCAAGGCTATTGAATAACTTCTTTGGAACAGGGGGACGGGGTTGGTGGGACAGAGGGACGGGGTTGGTGTCCCAGATCGGTGGAACAGGGGGACGGGGTTAGTGTTCAAATTTGACCTTGGTCAAATTTGAACACTAACCCCGTCCCCCTGTTCCACCAAAGAAGCCGGGCTGTGACATCAATCACGCCCGGCTTCGTGGCAGCAAAATGCTACCCAATGATGTTTTTGAGTACTATCGTTTTGATGCGGGTGACTTCGTCAAAGGTTGTGAGGGCGCCTTCGGTTCCTATGCCGGAGTGCTTGTAGCCTCCAAAGGGCATCTCAAAGCTGCGGAAGAAGCTTGCGCCGTTGATGATGGCGCCGCCGCACTCGAGCTTGCGCGCCACGTTCCAGGCGGTCTTGGCATCGCGCGAGAACACGCAGCCGCAGAGTCCAAAGATTGAGGCATTGGCAATCTCAACGGCCTCTTCAACGGTATCAAAGCCTGTGATGGGCACCACGGGACCAAAGATCTCCATATCCTTAACCACGTCGGCAGTCTTGGGAACGTCGGCAATCACGGTGGCCTCATAGAAGGCCCCGTTGCGCGTGCCGCCGAGCACAATGCGCCCGCCTTGCTGCACGGTAAGATTCACCTGCTCCTCTACCTGGATAGCCGCCTTTTCGCTGATGAGGCAGCCAATCTCGGTGCTGTCATCTGCCGGATCGCCGGTTTTGATTTGCTTGATGCGCTCCACGAGCTTGGCCGTGTACTCATCCTTCAAACTATTGTGGATGAGAAAACGCTTGGAGGCGCAGCAGACCTGGCCGGTGTTGTACATGCGGCCCCAGATGGTCTCCTCAACGGCAAGGTCAACGTCGCCGTCTGCGCAGACGATGAAGGCGTCGTTGCCGCCCAGCTCCAGGGCAATGTGGGCCAGGTGGCCGGCGGCCGTTTTGTAAGTCTCAATACCCACCTGCGTTGAGCCGGTAAAGGTGATGCCGTGTACATCCGGGTTTGAGCTAATCCATGCCCCGGTTTTACTGCCCCGCCCGGTGAGCACCTGAATGGCGCCGGGCGTGACCCCTGCATCTACCAGCAGCTGCGTGAGCATA
>WRBR01000092.1 GCA_009784425.1 Coriobacteriia bacterium
AGTTGTAGAATCTCACCATTGTCCATGATGAAGATGTTTTCCTTTGGTAAGCCTACTTCTTGAGCCAGTCTGGCGTGGGTGCGCAGATGCAGGGCCTCGCCGTGTATTGGCATGAAGTTTTTGGGCTTGCACATGGTGAGCATTAGTTTGAGCTCCTCAGCACTGGCGTGCCCGGATACGTGGACCAGGGCGCGGTGCTTGTCGTACACATCGGCGCCTATTTTTGAAAGCGCGTTCACCACGCGCGTAACCGCTTTTTCGTTACCCGGCACTGGGGTGGCAGCAAGGATGACTACGTCGCCCTCTTCAATCTCAACTGTGCGGTGCTCCTTGTTTGCCATGCGTGCCAGAGCTGAGAGTGGTTCTCCCTGAGAGCCCGTGCAAAGGATGACCACTTTATTGCCGCGGATATCCTTGGCTGCGTAGGCATCTACCATCAAATCGCCCGGCACCTTGAGATAACCCAGTTCGCGGGCAATCTGGGTGTTGGTGAGCATGGATCGCCCCGTAACCGCTACCTTGCGCTTGGAGTCACGTGCCGCATCACAAACCTGCTGTATGCGATGTATATGGCTCGAGAATGCGGCAACTATGACGCGCCTGTCGGTATTCTCGATAATCTGGTGCAGTACCTTGCCTACCTCGGCCTCACTTTTAGTGAAAGTGGCGTTGATGGCATTGGTTGAGTCAGAGAGCAGTACATCTACGCCCGCTTGAGCAAATCGGCTGATTGCCGCAAAATCGGTGGGCACGCCATCAATAGAGGTTTGGTCAAACTTAAAATCCCCCGTATGTAACACGTTACCCGCAGGGGTTGAGATGAAGATTCCCGTTGATGCAGGAATCGAGTGATTCACCGCAAAGAACTCCAGGGTAAACGCACCCAAATGGATGTGCACCCCGGTTTTTACTTCGCGGAGATCGCTGTTCTTGATTCTAAATTCAGCGAACTTTCCTTCAATGAGCCCCAAGGTGAGCCCCGAGGAATAAATGGGGATCTTCTTGTCAAGATCCTTCAAAAGGTACGGCAAGGCGCCGGTATGATCCTCATGGCCGTGGGTAATCACAATGCCACGGAGCTTGTGGGCGTTTTCGAGTAAATAGGTGTAGTCGGGCAAGATGAGATCCACGCCCGGATGCCCGTCATCAGGAAACATCAAGCCGGCATCTACAACAATAAGGTCGTCCTTGTACTCAAAGACGGTCATATTCTTACCGATGCCGTCAAGACCACCCAGAGGGATAATCCTGAGCGGTTCGCTCCTCTTATTCTGCTGTTTGTTGTGTTGCCTTCTTCTATTTGAAGGCTGTCTTCTGTCCGTATTAGTTGAAGACTGTTCTTTTTGCACAGTGGGTCGCGCGCCAGCAGTATTGCTTCGCGCTCCACCAGATGTCCCTGATTGCAAGAGGACACCTCCTTATCTGATTATTACCCCTCCCCAAAGGGAGGTTCTATAAATAGTCTCCAATGAGACTTTCATTCAATGTTTTGTCCGCGCCATCCTTAAGCACGCCCACGCCGCGCATGACCTCTGCGAGGCCCTCGCGCTGCTTGGCTGTTGCGTCTATCAAGGGTAGACGCACGCCGCCGCAGTCAAAGCCTATGAGCCTCATGGCTTCTTTCAGCATGATGGGATTGGCGGTGACAAAGAGTTCGCGCATGAGAGGTTGCAGTGCCAGGTGAGCAGCCAGGGCCTTGGTTTGGTCACCGGCAGCCATTGCCTCCACTATCTCTTTCATGCGCGTGGGAGCCAGGTTGCCTATGGTTGAGATGACACCCCAGCCGCCGAGAGCCATTAAGGGGAAGGTGATCTCGTCATCACCGGAATACACGCAAAATCCCTCAGGCGCCTCTGCAGCGATCTTGGCAATTTGGTCGAGCTTTCCGGAGGCCTCCTTGATGGCCACGATATTATCTACGTCGTGTGCGAGTCTGAGCGTGGTCTCTGCATCCATGTTGATAACGCAACGTCCGGGTATGTTGTAGAGAATGACGGGCAGCTCCACGGCCTCGGCAATGAACTTGAAGTGCCAATAGAGACCCTCCTGCGGCGGCTTGTTGTAATACGGCACCACGCACATGAGTCCGTCTACGCCAATCTTGGCCGCCTCAATGGCAAAGTCCATTGAATCAGCCGTGCAGTTATCGCCCACATTGGCGATGACGGGCACCTTGCCTTGCACAGCCTCCATCACGGCGTGAAAGAGCTCTATCTTCTGAGGGTAGAACACGGTGGGAGACTCGCCGGTTGTGCCACTCAGTAATATGGCATCGGCACCTCCCTCAATTAAACGCAAAGCAAGCTCTTGAGCACGCTTGAGGTCTAACTCAAGGTTCTCATCAAACGGCGTTATCATCGCCGGGATAAACCTACCAAAGGGGTTGGCAATTTTACTCATAGTTCCATCAGCTCCTCTAGGCCAATTACCAGTCCGGACATAGTACCAACGCTACGTATCGCCAAAAGCACACCGGGCATGTATGATCTCCTGTCAAATGAGTCATGGCGAATAGTCAGGGATTGCCCTGACGAACCAAATATAACCTCTTGCGAGGCCACAAAGCCGTTTGAACGTACTGAATGCAGGTGAACGTCGCTATTGAGCAGCTCAGCGCCCCGCGCCCCTGTAAAAGCTGGTAGCTCTGTTTCGCTCCCGGGGGCTTTTGAGGCAACTCCTTTAGCCTTGCGCACCTCACTGATCATCTGTGCAGTGGTAACGGCAGTTCCACTGGGGGCATCTTTTTTATTGTTGTGATGAAACTCAATTATCTCAACGTCTTCAAAAAAGCTTGCTGCCATTTTGCTCATGAGCATCATGAGTACCGCTCCGGTGGTAAAGTTGGGGGCAACAAACAATGCAGTGCCGGGAGGAGCATCTTGTGCCAGTTTTTCAAGATGCTCTGCTGGCACGCCGGTGGTCCCTAAGACACAGTCGATACCCAGTTGCAGGGCGGCCTCAAGATTTGCTGCGGCAACGCTTGGCATGGTGAAGTCCACCATGATCTGAGGCTTGACCTCTGCCAGCGCCTGCTCCAAGCTGGTGAATGCTGGGGCAACCGCCTCGCCGTCTATGAGAACGGACTGTTGAGCCCTGCCGGGGTCAAAACCGCCTACCAACTGCAAGTCAGGCGCCTCAAACACGGCACGAGCTATCTCTGAGCCCATTTTGCCGAGATAGCCACTTACCAAGACTCTCGGGCCTGTATTTTCTTGATTAAAACTCATGCTCAACTCTCTTCTTTTGCGCCTATGAAAGCGCTGTCTCAAGCTCAGCTGCACCCAGGGGGCTGATCACCGCAACGGTTGGCGGCTGGGAAAGCACTTGCTCAGCAACGCGTTTGATATCGTCCAAGGTCACCGCTCTATAGCGTGCAATACCCTCATCCAGTGAGAGTATCTCCAAGTCTTGCACCGCGTTACTGCCCAATCTCAGCATGTGTGAGCGGGTGGATTCTTCCAGTAGCACCAAATTACCTACCGTGTACTCCTGCACCCGCTTGAGCTCTTCAGACGTGAGCCCCTTTTTGATGAGAGACTCTATCTCAAAGCGCAAAATGCCCACTACCTCCTTGAGGTTGGTGGGTCTGGTGCCTACGTAGATGAAGAACTGTGAGGCGTGCATATACGGCGAGGTGCTCGCGTATACGGCGTACGCCAAGCCGCGCTTCTCGCGCACTTCTTGGAAGAGCCGCGAAGACATGGGGCCACCCAGTGCGGTTTCCATCAAGCGGCTTGCAAAGCGGTCGTCGCTGCCCAGGGCAATGCCGGGCATGCCGTAGAGCATATGCGCCTGCTCGGTGTCTTTTTGCTCAAAGGTGAGCAGCTTGCGCTCGCTCTCGTGCACCTCTCCCCTGCCGTTGGCAGCTCCGGAGGGCAACTGCGCAAAAAAGCGCTCCGCCAGTGCAACGAGTTTCTCGTGATTCACGTTACCCGCCGCTGCAATAACGGCGTTTCCTGCGTGATAGTGCTTGCCTAGATAGGCAGCGCAGTCTTCGTATTCAAAGGCGCCCACTATGCTGCGGGTGCCGAGTATTGAGCGCCCTAGCTGGTGGGTGGGAAACATAGCCTCGGTGAAGATGTCGCCCACATGGTCAGAGGGCTCGTCTTCATAGCGTGCTATCTCCTCAATGATGACCTCGCGCTCTGTGGCTATTGCCTCAGTGGCAAACGCCGAGTTCTGGAGCATATCGGCCAGTATCTCTACCGCGCTCTCCAGATGCTCGTCCAAAAACCGCGCGTAGTAACAGGTGTACTCCTTGGAGGTAAAAGCGTTGAGTTCGGCTCCCATGCCGTCAAAGGCCATAGAGATGTCCAGGGCAGAGCGGCTGGCCGTTCCCTTGAACATCATATGCTCCATAAAATGGGAGATTCCCAGCTGGGTCAACTCCTCATCACGCGAGCCAACCCTAAACCAGATTCCCAAAGTTACTGAGCGTACACCGCCAATATATTCAGATATGACATCAAGCCCACTGGGCAGGCTTGTCTTTTGATAGAACATTAAAACCAGCCTTTGTAGCCCTTCACATAGGTCTGCTCAAAGTCTTCCTCGGTGGAGGTGATGTACTTGACTGCCTCGACTATCGCGATGACTACCATTACCGAGGTAGCAACACCAACGGTACAGATTAACCCTATAGCTGAAACTAACAGCATAACGAGGCCCTCTGACTTGTACCCAAGGTAGAACTTGTGCATGCCAAGCCAGCCCAAAACAAAGGCGAGTATGACTGCCGGCCATTTCTCCTTTTGGGCACTTCCTATGCCGGGAGTGCGGGTCTTTGTGTTGGCCTGAGGCTGCGCGTAGTATTGCTGCTGCGGTGGAACCTGATAGGTTGGAGGGGGCTGCGTAGGAGCCTGACCAGCCTGAGCCGGCGGTGTGGGAACTACAGGGCTTTGTTCCGGGGTTTGTGGTGCTTGATTTTCATTCATTTTTTATCCTAACTCTCTTTTGCCTACCCTATTGGTCTTCAGACTCAGACTAGTTATCGTGCCTGCGTCTGGGTTGTCTGTTTTGATTGCGGTCTTGTCCTTTGTGGCGAGACGGGGGACGGTCGCCTCCTGGCCTGCCGCTGAAACCGGATCCTTCGGGTACGTCCGGCTTGTCCAGGCGGTCAAGAGAAATCTTGCCCTTATCATCGATTTCGATGATCTTGACCTTGAGCACGTCGCCTATTGACAAGACATCCTCCACCTGAGCAACGCGGCCTTTGGCAACCTTGGATATGTGCAAGAGTCCATCCTTGCCGGGTAAGAGCTCAATAAAGGCACCAAAGGGTTGAATGGCCACAACAGCACCCTCGTACTCCTCCCCTATCTCCGGCACCTTGATGATTGCCTCGATAAGTTCCTTGGCAAGCTCGCCGCCGGTATCCTTTGAGGCAATGTAGACAGTTCCGTCTTCAGTGACCTCGATGGTTGCGCCGGTTTCTTCCTGCAGGCCTCTGATGACCTTGCCGCCGGTGCCGATGACGTCTCGGATCTTGTCGACGGGCACCTTGATGGAGATGATGCGCGGAGCAAAGACGCTCAGATCCTCGCGTGGTGCTGCAATCTCCTCAATCATCTTTGAGAGGATGTGGGCACGGCCAGCCTTGGCCTGATCAAGAGCCTGGGCGAGTATGTCAACAGAAAGCCCCTTGGCCTTGTTGTCCATCTGCAAGGCGGTGATGCCACGCTCGGTGCCGCAGACCTTGAAGTCCATGTCGCCGAGAAAGTCCTCAAGACCCTGAATGTCAGAGAGAATTGCCACGTTTTCGCCCTCTTTGATGAGGCCCATAGCAATTCCGCTGACCGGTGCCGAAATTGGCACACCGGCATCCATGAGGGCAAGGGACGATCCGCAGGCAGATGCCATTGACGAAGAGCCGTTAGACTCCAAGACCTCACTTACAATGCGAATGGTATAGGGGAATTGATCCTCGCCCGGCAGCACCGGCATGAGTGCCCGCTCGGCGAGCGCGCCGTGTCCTACTTCCCTGCGCTTAGGCGCGCCGATGCGACCGGTCTCTCCGGTGCAAAACGGCGGAAAGTTGTACTGGTGTATGTAGCGCTTGCCCGGCATGGGGTCAATGGTGTCGAGGCGTTGCCACTCGTTAAGCATGCCCAAGGTCAGCACCGAGAGCACCTGGGTCTGTCCGCGCGTGAAGAGACCGGAGCCGTGGGCGCGTGGCAGGTAACCTACCGTTGAGGTGATGTCGCGGATCTCATCAGCGCGGCGACCGTCAACGCGTTCACCGGTTTCGATGACCATTGCGCGCATGGCCTTCTTCTCGAGGCTCTTGAGCTCAGCTGATATCTCTCCGCCTAGCTCAAGGAGTTCCTCAGCGTCAAAGCTCTCTTTGATGCGGGTCTTGAGCTCAGACACCTGCAGCAGGCGCTGTTGCTTGTCAGGATGGCGCAGTGCCGCGCTCATGTCGCCTTCGTAGACGGCTAGGCGGTCTGCCAGGCCCGGTGTGGGCTCGGTGAGCGGGTACTCGCGTGGCTCAGGTGCCACGGCATCGATGAGGCGCTGCTGGGCCTTGCAAAACTCTGCTATGGCCTCGTGTCCTGCCACCATAGCAGCGAGCATGTCTTCTTCTGAGATCTCGTCTGCACCGGCTTCAACCATCGAGATATACTCGGCGGTACCGGCGATGACCAGCTCAAGGTCAGATTGCTCTTCCTCTTCAAAGGTGGGGTTGATGATGAACTCGCCCGTGGCGGTGTTGCGCCCTACGCGCACGGCAGCAGCTGGTCCGTCAAAGGACACTCCTCCAACGAGGAATGCCGCTGAGGCGCCCATGACGCCAATGACGTCGGGCTGGTTAACCAGGTCGGCACTCAGTATGGTTGCCACAACCTGCACGTCGTTTCTGAAACCGTCAGGGAATCCCGGGCGAATGGGGCGGTCGATCATGCGAGCCATCAAGGTGGCCTTGTCTGAAGGGCGGGTCTCGCGCTTAAGATAACCGCCGGGGATCCTGCCCA
>WRBR01000093.1 GCA_009784425.1 Coriobacteriia bacterium
AACCCCGTCCCTCCTGTACCAATCAGTGACACTAACCCCGTCCCCCTGTTCCAATCTGGGACACCAGCCCCGTCCCTCCTGTAGCAGAAGTTAGTTGATGATGGATTGGATGTTGGCGAAGACTTCGTTGGGGCTGAGTTCGCCGTTTACTTCTACTAGGATGCCTGCGCCGCGGTAGTAGTCGATGAGGGGGGCGGTGGACTTTTCGTAGACGTCGAGGCGGTTGCGTACAACCTCGGGGTTGTCGTCGTCGCGCTGGAACATTTCACCGCCGCACAGGGGGCAGACCGCGTCATCTACGTTGCCGATGTAGCCGCAGACTTTGCAGAGCCTTCTGTTGCAGAGGCGGCCTACGATGACCTCGGGATCAACATTGACCGCAATGGCAAAGTCTATGCCGCGACCCATAGCTTCAAGCTCGCTGGATAGAGCCTCGGCTTGAGCTGCAGTGCGCGGAAAGCCGTCGAGGATGGATCCACCTTCTGCGTCCTCTTCTTGTAGGCGCTCCTTAACGAGACCGATGACCACGGAGTCAGGTACCAGTTCGCCTGCGTCCATGTAAGACTTGGCCTCAAGCCCCAGCGGTGTGCCGGCCTTCACAGAGGCGCGCAGTATGTCACCAGTAGAGATATGGGCTATATCGTAGGCCTCAATAAGCTTCTCGGCTTGAGTACCCTTCCCTGCTCCGGGAGCTCCCAGTAAGACTATGTTCATATTTGCCTCCTTGGTGTTTGTGCTTTTAACTCTCAAGACTAGGTCCTTCGGCTTCGCGGTGCTGGGCACCGCTTCGCTCAGGATGACAAAAGAGGGATTCTATTTAAAGAATCCCTCGTAGTGGTGTTGCTTTAACTGGCTCTCAACCTTGCTCATGGTATCCAGCGCTACACCGACCATAATCAGGATGGACGTGCCGCCAAAGGCGGTGATGAGCGCGTTGCCGGTGAAGGTGAAGATGATAGCCGGCACCGTGGCGATACAGGCAATGTAGATACCACCGGGCAGTGTAATACGGTTCAGCACGTTTTTGATGTACTGCACGGTGTTGACGCCCGGGCGCACGCCGGGGATGAATCCGCCTTGTTTGCGCAGGTTGTCCGCCGTGTCTTGCGGGTTGAACACCATGGAGGTGTAGAAGAAGCAGAAGAACACAATCAAACCAAACAGAATAGCCCAGTTAAGCGGCCCGCTGGCAAGCATGTCAGAGAAAGACGTAAGCCAGGGCACATTGAAGAACACCGCCAGCTGCGCCGGGAAGAAAATCAAAGACGTGGCAAAGATGATGGGGATTACGCCCGCGCCGTTGACCTTCAGGGGAATATAGGTTGACTGCCCGCCCATCATGCGCCTGCCTTGAATGCGCTTGGCGTAATTGATGGGAATGCGCCGCTGCGCACGCTCAATGAGCACGATACCCGGGATAACTCCCAGCACCACGGTAACGATGATTACCGTCATCCAGATGCTCTGGGTTGTGGCGCTTGCAAGTATGGCAGACGGAAAACCGGCAATGATGTTGGCAAAGATGATCAAAGACATACCGTTGCCCACGCCGCGCTGGGTGATAAGCTCGCCCATCCACATGATAAAGCCTACGCCGGCAATCAGAGTAATCACGATAATAATGCTGGTGATGATGGCAGGAATCTCAGGAGTCAGCTGCACGCCATAGGTGGGACTCTGGAACAAGAACAGGTAACCAATGGCGTTAATCAAGCCCAAGCCCAAGCAAACGTATCGCGTGATTTGCGTTATGCGCTTTTGGCCGCTCTCACCCTCTCGTGCCATACGTTGCAGCGAGGGGATGACCCCCTGCATAAGCTGCATGATAATCGATGCGGTAATGTACGGCATAATGCCGAGCGAGAATACCGAAAAGTTGGAGAGCGCATTGCCGCTGAAGATATTCAGCATCACCAAGGACGGGTTGCTGGGGTCGCTAAAGGCATCGGTGAGCGCCCCAATGGGCACACCGGGCACCGGGATATACGAACCCAGGCGGTACAGAGCAATGATAGAAAGGGTAAAGATGATCTTTCTGCGAAGATCCGGTACGCGAAACGCGTTAAGGAGTGCACTTAGCAAGGCGCCTCTACCTTTCCTCCTGCAGCGATAATCTTTTCGCTGGCACTAGCGGATACTTTGTCTACGCGCACCGTGAGGCTCTTGGTGAGATTGCCGTTACCCAAGACCTTGACGAGCTCGTTTTGCTTTTTGATGATGCCTTTTGCTACCAGGGCATCGCTGTCAACCACGTCGCCGTCGGCAAAGCATGCCTCGAGCCTGTCAACGTTGACCGGCGAGTACTCCACGCGGTTGATATTGCGAAATCCGGGAAGTTTGGGGAGGCGGCGCGCCAACGGCGTTTGCCCACCCTCAAATCCGGCACCTTTGGCGCCACCGGCACGGGACTTTTGCCCGTCGTGACCTCGGCCGGAGGTCTTGCCCAAGCCGCTGCCGTGGCCGCGCCCAACGCGCTTGCGCTTTTTAGTAGACCCGGGAGCCGGAGTTAAATCATGTAGCTGCATTTAGATCTCCTCTACCTTAACAAGGTGCTTGACCTTGAAAATCATACCACGAACAGCGTCGTTATCCACGTGCTCTACGCTACGACCGATCTTGCCAAGGCCGAGCGCGCGCAGGGTCTTGCCCTGGTCGGCCTTAAAGCCGATGCTGCTCTTGATTTGCGTTACTTTTAAACTCTTCTTTACTGCCTTTTTTGTAGGCATCTCACTACACCTTTCTTGCTTCTTTATCCTTCGCCATTGCGGCCCTTGAGCCACAATCGTATCGATCGGTCAAGATTCCGGGTCAAGCCCGGAATGACGGAAGAGAGTTAACTCTCAACTCTTAACTCTTACTTCTCTTTCCAGCCGTAGATCTGGGCTACCGAGATGTTTCTGCGAGCGGCAACCTGGCTGGGTGAAGACAGGGACTTGAGACCCTCTGCCGTGGCTTTTACTATGTTCATGGCGTTGTTGGTGCCGAGGCTCTTGGAGAGCACATCCTTGACACCTGCCAGCTCGAGCACTGCGCGCACCGGACCACCGGCGATAACACCGGTACCCGGCGTTGCCGGCTTGAGCAGCACCTTGCCGGCGCCAAAGACGCCCAGGGCCTCATGCGGTAAAGTGCCTTCCTCAGTCAAAGGAACCGAGAACATGTTCTTCTTGGCGTCTTCAACGCCCTTTTTGATGGCGATGGGCACCTCTTGGCTTTTGCCCATACCCACACCCACGCGACCATTACCGTCGCCCACTACCACCAGGGCAGTGAGGGCAAAGCGGCGGCCGCCCTTGACGACCTTGGACACGCGGTTGATAAAGACAACTTTTTCCTGAAGTTCAGGCGTTTGGGTCTCTTTTGGAATATTCCGAGCCATTCATCTCCTCCTAGAATTGCAATCCGGCTTCGCGAGCACCCTCGGCTAAAGCCTTGACGCGACCATGATACAGGTGGCCACCGCGGTCAAAAACAACCTTCTTGATCTTGGCCTGCTTGGCGGCCTCGCCAACCAGCTTGCCAACCAACTCGGCTCCCTCTACGGTAGCTCCGTTTTTACCATCTTTTTTAAACTCGGGAGTCAAGGAGCTGGCACTTGCCAGCGTCTTGCCGGCGTCATCATCGATGACCTGGGCATAGATATGTGAGCCCGAGCGCGTAACGCGAAGGCGTGGGCACTCTGCCGTGCCATGAACCTTGCCGCGCACCCTGCGCTGACGACGAGCCAGGCTCGCTGCTTTTGCCTTTGACTTACGTTTATCCATTCTAACTACTCCTCGTTTGTCTTGTTGTTAGCTCTTAACTCTTCCTCTGGGTCCTTCGGCTCCGCGCTACGCGCTTCGCTCAGGATGACAAGGTGGTTTAACTCTTAACTCTTAACTCTCTTAGCCTGCTGAGGCTGCCTTGCCTAGTTTACGGCGTACGTGCTCGCCTCTGTAGCGAATGCCCTTGCCCTTGTAGGGCTCTGGCTTGCGCTGCTTGCGGATGTCGGCGGCAATCTGGCCTACCTGCTGCTTGTCAATGCCTTTGACGATAATCTGCGTTTGGCTGGGCAGCTCAAACTCAATGCCCTGCGGCGCCTTTATGAGAATGGGATGGGAGTATCCCAGCAGCAACTCCAGATCCTTGCCCTTAAGCGAGGCACGGTAGCCTACGCCCACGATTTCGAGCGTTTTGGAGAAGCCCTCGTGAACGCCCACTACCATGTTGGAGAGCAGCGTGCGAGAGAGCCCAAAGCGAGCGGCTGCGTCGCGGGTGTCCTCTGTTTTTTCAACCTGGAG
Source organism: Coriobacteriia bacterium (assembly GCA_009784425.1). GTDB lineage: Bacteria > Actinomycetota > Coriobacteriia > Coriobacteriales > UBA8131 > WQXH01. The sequence goes on from WRBR01000093.1 coordinate 4,281, forward strand.
CACGTCGCCGTCTTGCAAGACGCGCACCTCAGGCAAAAACTCGTGGCTAAGCTCGCCCTTGGGGCCCTTGACCGTTACCAGCTGGTCCTCAATTTTTACTTCAACACCTGCTGGCACGGGTACTGGTTGTTTACCTATACGGCTCATTTCTTAGTCCTCAATTCTTGCATCTCAACTGACTGGATCCTTCGCTTCGCTCAGGATGACAGGGGTGTTACCAAATGTAAGCGATGACCTCGCCGCCTACGCCTTCTTTGCGGGCGTCGCGGTCGGTCATTACGCCTTTGGAGGTGGATATCACTGCGGTGCCAAGGCCGCCCAGTACGCGCGGCAGGTCGTCCTTGCCGGCATATACGCGCAGGCCGGGCTTGGAGATACGCTTAAGACCGCGAATGGTCTTGGCGCGCTTGTGACCATACTTGAGGGTAATCTCAAGCGTGTCAACCGGCTCTCCGCCAATTACCTCGTACGACGTTATATAGCCCTCCTCAGCGAGGATGCGGGCTAGCTCGGTGAGCTTTTTGCTCGAGGGCATGGACACGGTGTCCTTGCTTGCCGAGTTGGCGTTACGTACCCTGGTGAGCATATCTGCAATGGGATCTGTCATGGTCATTTAGATTCCTTCTTTCTCTCTGTGTGGCCCCCGATGCCGGTTTGCTTTTGCCCGTAGCGCAGCACTTTGACACCTTGGTTGGGTTACACGATAAGGCTTACCAGCTGGCCTTACGGATACCCGGCAGTTCGCCTCTGCTTGCTAGCTCGCGGAGACAAATACGGCAGAGTCCAAATTGCCTGTAATAGGCTCGGGGACGACCGCATCGTACGCAACGGTTGTGCTCGCGGGTAGAGAATTTTGCCTGGCGCTTACCCTTGGCGATCATTGACTTCTTTGCCACATTAAAACCTTTCGCTCAAATTCTGCTAAATTCGTTTAAACGGAAACTTCAGCGCATCAAACAGCGCCCTGGCCTGCTCGTCAGTCTCGGCAGAGGTGACGATGGTTATATCCATACCGCGGGTGCGGTCGATTTTGTCGTAGTCAATCTCGGTAAACACGAGTTGCTCGGTGAGGCCCATAGTGTAGTTGCCACGGCCGTCAAAGCTGTCTGCGGGAATACCGCGAAAGTCGCGTACACGAGGGATGGCTGTGGAGAGCAGCCTGTCAAGGAACTCCCACATGCGCTCGCCGCGGAGCGTTACCTTGGCACCAATGGGCATGCCGGCGCGCAGCTTAAAGTTAGCGATGGAGCGCTTGGCGCGGCAGATCTTGGGTTGCTGACCGGTGATGATGCGCAGGTCTTGCACGGCGGCATCAATCTGCTTGTTGTCTTGCACCGCAGCACCCACGCCCATGTTGACAACGATCTTCTCAATGGTGGGAACCTGGTTGACATTAACGAGATTGAGCTGGTCCTTTAAAGCAGGGACAATCTCGGTTTTGTATTTCTCTTTAAGTCTGGCAGTCACTCTAGTTTCCTCTCAACTCTCTATTTCTACTGAGCTGGCATATTTGTTGTCTGAGCTTTGAAGGTTTCACCGAAGCGTACTGGAGTACGTGAGGGGGAACCTGAAATGCTCAGGCGGCAAATAGGCCAGCTCAGTCGATATCCTTTCCGCACTTTTTGCAAACGCGGATCTTGCCGCTCTCTGTTACTTTCAAGGTAACGCGGGTTGGTTCCTTGCACTTAGGGCATACCAGCATCACGGTGGACACGTGGATGGGCATCTCAATGGACATGATGCCGCCCTGTGGGTTGTCGCGCGTGGGACGCTTGGCCTTTTTGGCCACGGCCACCTTTTCCACAACGACCTTGCGGTTTTCTGGGTAGGCACGCATAACCGGACCGGTGCTGCCCTTGCTTTTTCCACTGATGACATACACGGTGTCACCTTTTTTGATACGCATTTTGTTATGACTCATAGTTGTTCCTTAAAGTGTTTCTGGGGCAAGCGAAACAATTTTCATGTAGCGCTTGTCTCTGAGCTCGCGGGCTACCGGGCCAAAGATACGGGTACCTCTGGGCGAGCCGTTCTCATCTATCACCACGGCAGCGTTTTGGTCAAACTTGATGTAGCTGCCGTCTTTGCGATGCACCTCTTTTTTGACACGCACAATGACGCATTTGACAATCTCGCCTTTTTTGACGTTGCCGTTGGGTGTGGCTTCTTTGACGGTGCAAACCACTACGTCTCCCACACTCGCATAACGACGCTTTGAGCCGCCGAGCACCTTGATGCACTGCACCTTTCGTGCGCCGGAGTTATCGGCTATCGTCATGTAAGATTCTGCTTGAATCATGTTAATCGACTCCTAAAACCTCTACTGCTGGGGGCTTACTTAGCTTTCTCGATGATCTCGGTGAGGCGCCATCTCTTGAGATTTGAGATGGGGCGCGTCTCCATGATCTGCACTACATCGCCTACGCGAGTCTCGTTGTTCTCGTCATGGGCATGGTAGCGGGTGGATCGGGTCACCATCTTGCCGTACACGGGGTGTGCCTTGCGCGTGTTAATCTGCACTACGCAGGTTTTGTCGCCTGCGGCTGATACCACAACGCCCTGGCGCACTTTTCGCTTGTTACGCTCTGCTGCT
>WRBR01000094.1 GCA_009784425.1 Coriobacteriia bacterium
GCAGGCTGGACAGGGTTCGATCCCCCTAGACATAAGAATCCTCAGACAGAAGCCTATAGGCTTCTGTCTGAGGATTGGTGGAGCCTAGGGGGTCGCGCGTATTTGCTAAAGCAAATCCGCGTGGTCCTCGCGCAAGCGCTCGGACGTTTTTGCTACAAACGAGCCACTGGCTCGTTTGCTTAACGCAAAAACCCCTCACGGGTTCGATCCCCCTAGACATAAGAATCCTCAGACAGAAGCCTATAGGCTTCTGTCTGAGGATTGGTGGAGCCTAGGGGGATCGAACCCCTGACCTCTTGGCTGCCAGCCAAGCGCTCTCCCAGCTGAGCTAAGGCCCCACGAGCAATAGCCAGTATAGCAAAAGAAAAAAACAGTTCAAGTGGCGGATGTTAATCGGTGCCAATCGGATGCCAATCTGCAAGTGACTATGAGATAATCGTCTTATGATGAATGAGGAGTTTTCACATCTTGGTGAGCTTAAGAAGCAGCTTGAGGCTGTGCCTACTTTACCCGGGGTGTATCTTTGGAAGGATGCAGAGGGCACGGTGCTCTATGTGGGCAAGGCTAAACAGCTGAGAGCTCGTATGCGCCAGTATGTGAACTTCCAGGATGAGCGTGCAACTATCCCAACGCTTATGGCGCGCACGAGGAGTTTTGATTATCTGGTTACGGCCAGTGAGCATGAGTCTCTCATATTGGAGAAGAATCTCATAGATCAGTTCTCGCCAAAGTTCAATGTGGGGTTTTCGGACGATAAGAGCTATCCCTTCATTGCGCTTACGTTGGCAGATGAGTTTCCGGCCATCAAGTACACCAGAGAAAAGCCGCAAGCAGGAACGCGCTACTTTGGTCCCTATACTGACGCGCGCGCGGCGCAGGAAACTATGGATACCGCGCGCCGTATTGTGCCGCTCTGTAAGACCAGCTGTGTAGAGTGGAAGCGGCTCACCAAGGCTTTAGCGGCCGGTGGCGCGCTTGAAGAGGCTCAGAAGATTGCGCGACCCTGCTTTGATTATCATGTGGGTCTGGGTCCTGGACCCTGCGTAGGGCACTGCACGCATGAGGAATACGGAGAGCACGTCAAGAAGATAACACGCTTCTTAAGCGGCCACCGCAGAGAGTTCATCAGCTCCCTCAAAGAGGAGATGACCGAGGCAGCTGAGGAGCTTGACTTTGAGCGCGCTGCGCGCACTAAAAAGCGCCTTGAGACCCTCATGCACCTCAAAGACAAGCAAAGTGTGGTGCTTAGTCCTCGCCTCAGCGCAGACAGCATTGGCTTTTTTAGGGAAGAGACCATCACCGGCGTGCAGGTGTTCAGTGTGCGCGAGGGCGTGGTGCTGCTGAGAAATGATTTCATCCTAGACAAAGGGCGTGACGTATCAGACGACGAGCTGGTGCGCACCTTTTTGCTGAAGTACTACGAGCAAGCCTCGCAGATACCCAAAGAGATACTGCTGAGAGACAAGCCCAGCGACTCAGCACTGATTGAAGACTGGCTCACCGAAAAGCTGGCCTCAGCGCGCGGTGCCAAGGTGCGCATCACCACACCTAAGGCGGGGGAGAAACACGAGCTGCTCAAGCTCACGGAGCAGAACGCAAAACACGCGCTGGTGCGCTACATGGTGCGCACGCGCTATCTGGAAGAAAGGGTCAACAGCGCCCTCATTGAGCTGGAGAGCGCTCTCTCGCTTGATGAAACCCCTATGCGTATTGAGTGCTATGACATCTCAACCTTCCACGGTGCCTATTCGGTGGCATCGTTGGTGGTGTTTGAGGGAGGGCGTCCGGCCAAGAAGGAATATCGCCACTTTAAAATAAAGCTACAAAGCGAGGAGTCAAATGATGTGGCAATGATGGCGGAGGTGCTCAGCCGCAGATTCTCAACGAAGAATCGAGAAAACACACGGTTTGCCAAAAAGCCAGACCTCATCATTGTTGACGGGGGCAAGCCACAACTCAACGCAGCCATCAAGGTGCTCAAGGAGGCGCAAGTAGAAGGAGTGGACCTGGTAGGCCTTGCCAAGCGCAACGAAGAGCTGTTTGTTACGTGGCAGACTCAACCGGTAATCCTGCCCAGCGGTTCTATGAGCTTGTACCTTGTTAAGCAGGTGCGTGATGAGGCCCATCGCTTTGCCATCACACATCACAGAAAGCTCAGAAGCAAGGGGATGACCAATACAATACTCAACAACATCCCCGGGCTTGGCCCCACGCGCAGGAAGGCACTGCTTAAGGCCTTTGGCACTCAGAAGGCTCTCAAGGCCGCCAGCCTTGAGGCAATCGCTCTGGTGCCGGGAATCCCTGACAACGTGGCCAAGAATGTTTATTCTGCGTTACACTGTTCTGATAGCAAAGACGAAGAGAAATAGGGGAGGCCATAGTGAGCAGCGAAGGTCAAGTAACGCAAGACAACAGAGATGCCTGCAGTATCGAAGGCAAGCCAGAGGCAATGCAAACCAAGCCCACTATCGTGGTTATTACCGGTATGGCCGGTGCCGGAAAAACGCAGGCGCTCCATACCTTTGAAGACATTGGATATTTCTGCATTGACAACCTTCCGCCGTCATTGTTGCTCAACTTGGTGTCACTTGCGGGCATACCCGGTGGCGCAAGCCGCAGGCTCGCCGTGGTGTGTGACCTGCGTTCCGGTGAGTTTTTTGCCGAGCTTGAGAAGGTGTTGGTGCAGCTGGCCGAGCTTCACGTGGACTTCAACCTGCTTTTCTTAGATGCCGACGATAACGCACTCCTCACTCGCTACAAAGAAACAAGGCGAAGGCACCCCCTCTGCAGCGGCACCATGACGCTTTCCGAGGGAATCGACCTTGAGCGTAAGCAGCTCAGCAGTGTGCGCGAGATGGGCAACTACGTCATCGACACTACCGGCAAAAGCACGCGCGCGCTCCGCAAGGAGATACGCAAGCTCTATGACCCGCGCTCTGGTGATACGGGGCTGAGTGTGTCAGTTTCGTCCTTTGGCTTCAAGCACGGATTTCCCAAAGACGTTGACATCATGATTGACGTACGTTTCTTGCCTAATCCCTTCTACGAAGAAGAACTGCGGCCGCTTACCGGCCTGGATGAGCAGGTATGCAACTACGTGCTCAATAATGAACAAACGCAAGAATTCCTCGATAAGTGGACCAGCCTGCTTGCCACTATAATGCCCGGGTATGTTCAGGAAGGTAAGCGCTATTTGACGATTGCCATCGGCTGCACCGGAGGGCAGCATCGCAGCGTGGTGCTGGCAGAGCAAACCGCCCAATTCCTCAAGGACTATGGCTATAGTACCAGCCTGTCTCACAGGGATATCCTGTTGGCCAACAGAACGGCCGGCGCAGGCAGGGGCAGTGAGGCTGAGGACCAAGAAACCTCAGATCAAGAAACCTCAGCATGACTCAGAAGATATCAAGACAGGAGCTCGCCTCTACCTACACCGTTTGTATAGGTGGCGGCACCGGAGTGCCTTCGAGCATCAAGGCGCTGGCCTCGCTTGGCATATACCCCGACGCCGTAATCAGCGTTGCTGATGACGGCGGCTCCTCCGGCCTGTTGCGCACACACACCGGTCAGGTACCGCCGGGCGACATACGCAAGTGCCTCGTTGCACTGGCGCGCAATCAACAAAACCCCTGGGTCAAGGCCTTCAAGGAGCGCTTTGAGTATGCCAACGACCACACGTTGGGCAACCTGATTCTCACTGCTTTGCAGCAAACCACCGGCTCCATCACCGAGAGCATAGAGCTCTGCGAGGCGCTGCTTGAGACCTGCGGGCACGTGTACCCTGCCTCTTTCACCGGCGTTTTACTGATGGGTATCACGCAGGACGGGAAGAAGCTTGTGGGTCAGAGCACCCTCTGCAAGTCGCACACAGCACTCAAGCGCGTTATCTTGGAGCCAGAGGATCCTCCGGCTAACCCGGCAGCCGTCAAGGCCATTCAAAACGCAGATCTCATAGTGTTGGGGCCGGGCTCGCTTTTTACTTCAATCATCCCCAATTTGCTTATCCCTGACATCAGGGATGCCATAGCCACCAGCAAGGCAGCACGCGTCTTCATCTGTCCGATTGCTGATGTACAGGGAGAGACCTGGGGCCTCGACGCCGCAGAACTCACTGACGCTCTGCTTGACCACGGCCTGGAGGGCTGCCTTGACTACGTGCTTATCAACAGAGAGGAGCAAAAAAGGGAAAGTGGCAACGTCACCGGTTATTTTTCAGCAATTGGATCTGCCGCCACAACTGCCGCCATTGCTGAGCATCAGATAAATGCAGGACTCAGACCCGTGATAGCAAACGACGAGGTGGTTTCACGCATACGAGACAGAGGCGTCAAGGTGTTGATTCGTGCCATGAGCGCAGCGCAGACCCCCAGCTGGCACGACCCCCAAACGCTTGCGGCGGCCTTAGCGAGCGTAATCGCTGATTCAAAGAGAGGTTAAGTCACTGTTTGCGTTAGAATTACATTGAAACAAACGCTCTCTGTTATTCGCCGATATGCTGGTTAAGCCGTTGCACAAGTTTTATCGGCGAAGCCAGTGAAACAGTGAGAGTATGGATTTGCCGGTGAAACGAAGTGCGCCAACTTGATTGGCGTACGGCGCATGATAAAACAACTAATAGTGAGGTGGAGTCAGTGTCTTTTACAGCAGAAGTCAAAGATGAACTCACTCGTATTCAGTCTGAGCATGAGCCCTGCAAAAAGGCTGAACTCAGCGCACTGGTGCGCATTGAGGGGCATCTTTCCGGCAAATACCGCCTGGAGGTTGTTACCGAGTTGGCACCGGTTGCCCGCATAGCGGTGAGACTGCTCCATGACATCTATCATCTCAAAACCGAAATCACCACTCGCAGAAGCGTGTTGCATAAAACCTACAGCTATCTGATAACCGTGCCGGCACAGCTTGGCCTCAAAGAGGCTCTCACCGATTTGGGGATTATCTCAGAAAGTGGTCTGGAAATGGGCATCGTGCCCCGCCTGGTGCAAGACCAGTGCTGCCTGGTGTCTTACCTCAGAGGGGCATTCCTTGGCGGCGGATTTATCGCCAACCCCAAGCGCGACTTTCACTTTGAGCTGAGCTGCGGGCACGAGAGCCTGGCCAACGGTCTTGTGGCTCTGCTGGCGCAAAACGCCATCCCCTCAAAGGCCATAGTGCGCCGCAATGCCTGGATTGTCTACATCAAGGGCGCCGAGCCCATCGTGGACTTTTTGGCCCTGGTGGGTGCCCATAAAGCGGTGCTGGCTATAGAAGAGGTCAGGGTCACCAAGTCAATCCGCAACGACGAAAACCGCCGTGTCAACGCCGAGATGGCCAACCAGGCCAAGTCTATAGAGGCATCGCTCTCTCAGATACAAAATATACAGCTCCTGGTGGATACCAAGGGCCTGGATGCCCTGCCCAAGGCACTGCAAGAGGTGGCTCTCTTGCGCCTGCACCACCCCGATGTGTCTCTCCGAGAACTGGGAGAGCTGGCTAACCCGCCGCTTTCAAAATCCGCAATCAACCATCGTATTCGCCGTATTGATGAGCAGGTTCAAAAGCTGTTAAAGGAGGCAGAGCATGCAGAGGATTGACCGTGTTGACGTAAAGGGCAAGCGCGTTTTGGTAAGAGTTGACTTTAATGTGCCGCTGGCTGAGGGCACCGTCACTGACGACACCCGCATTCGCGCGGCATTGCCAACTATTGAGTTTCTGAGAAACAACGGCGCTCGGATAATACTCATGAGCCACTTGGGTCGCCCCAAGGGCGAGGGCTTTGAGGAGGAGTACTCCCTGGCTCCTGTGGCCCGCGTGCTCTCTCGTATTTTAGGTGAGCCTGTGGCTTTTGCCCCGGGCACCACCGGTGCAGAGGTTGAGCAGTTGTCTGCCAGCCTGGAAGATGGCGGCGTGCTTTTACTTGAGAACCTGCGTTTTGACGCGCGCGAAAAAAAGAACAACGAGGAGTTTGCCGCTGAGCTGGCCAAGCTGGCTGATATCTACGTTGACGATGCATTTGGCGCAGCTCACCGAGCGCATGCCTCGGTTGAGGCTATCACGCGCCTCTTGCCCTCATATGCAGGCTTTTTGCTTGACCTGGAGATTACCACGCTGAGCGCGCTGCTAGAGGCGCCCAAGCGCCCCTTTGTGGCCATTCTCGGCGGCTCTAAGGTCTCTGACAAGATAAAGATTATCGATGCCCTGCTTGAGCAAGTGGACACCCTCCTGGTGGGCGGCGGCATGTGCTTCACCTTCCTTAAAGCGCAGGGCTATGAGATAGGCAAATCGCTCTGCGAAGATGAGTGGCAAGAAGGCGCCCTTGAACTGCTTCAAAAGGCAGTCGATAGGGGAGTGCAACTGCTTTTGCCCATCGACATCGTTCAGGCAGCGTACTTTGGCGAGGACGCTCCAACCAAAATCTGCACCATAGATGAGATGGACTCCGCCATGATGGGCCTTGACATTGGCCCCGCCACGTCAGAGCTCTTTGCGCGTGCCATTAGCAGCGCTAAGACCGTGTTTTGGAACGGCCCTATGGGTGTCTTTGAGATGAAACCCTTTGAGTCTGGCACCAAGACGGTAGCCAAGGCGGTAGCCACCCTGCAAGATGCAACCACCGTAGTGGGCGGCGGCGATAGCGTGGCAGCCATCAAGGTTTATAACCTACAAGACCAGATTGGATTTATCTCAACCGGCGGCGGAGCTTCTATGCAGCTACTCGAAGGAACCCCACTCCCCGGCGTTGAGGCACTCAGGTGAGTTAAGAGTGAATAGGGAAGAGAGAAGAGTTAAGAGAGAA
>WRBR01000095.1 GCA_009784425.1 Coriobacteriia bacterium
AGATTCTGACGAGCGGTTGCTGTAAAAGCTCTTGACAGAGAGTCTCATTGCATGCTATATATATCAGCATGACATAGGTTAAGTTGACATAAGACAAAGTGACCTAAAAATTAGCACAAAGCAAACCACTCAAACCGAAAAGGAGGTAGCAATGGAGTATCCGGTAATGACTATCGAAGAACTCAGCAAGGGCCTATGGGAAGAACAGCAGAAACGCGCAATTGCAGACTTGATGGCGGACTATTGGTGGTACATGGACTCAAAGCAGTGGGATAAATGGGCGGAGGTATTTACCGAGGATGTAGAGCTTTGGATGGATGACGTGCTTATCATGGACAGCCGTGACGAGTTTGTTGAGCAGAACTCCACGGTTTGGCTTGCCAACTCTGGCACGGCACACCAAGGGCACCAGATGAAGATTATACTCACCAGCGAAACCACAGCGCATGCCCGCATCATACTCAATGACACCCTCACCAACATGACAACAATGACTATGCTCAACGGCTTTGGTTACTACTTTGACGACTACCGTCTTTGCGATGACGGTAAGTGGAGAATTTCAGCCGTAAGGCTTGGTTACTTTGTCAAGGCCAAGTTCAACTATGGCTCTGAGGACGAAACCGAGTTTCATGAAGAAGTAGAGATGGAAGATCTGCCGCTTTTGTAAGTCAGGCAGTAAGCAAGGCAGCCGTGGAAAGCGCCAGTAAACAAAAAAATGAAAGGAGCCTCAAAATGGCAAAGCAAATTGGACGGGCAACAAAAGTCAAGATTATCTGTGAAAACCCGCAATCGGCAGCAATATTGGAGAAATACGTGCCGGGATGCCTTACGAATCCCCTGTTTGAACAGGCATATCCCTTTCCCCTCAAAATGATTCTTTCTCAAAAGGAATTGAAGCTGACAAAAGAGCAGCAAAAGGAATGCATACTAGAGATAGAAGCGGCCGGCCTTGAGGAGTAACGGCTGGGGTGCAACCCCAGGCGATGAGGGGCACAGCAAGATAACAGCGTTAAGCAAAGCAAGCCAAGCCAAGCAAGCATGCAAGCCAAGCAAGCAAGCCAAGCAAGCATGCAAGCCAAGCAAGCAAGCCAAGTAAGCCAAGTAAGCAAAGCACGCAAGCAAGCAAAGCACGCAAGCCAAGCACGCAAGCACGCAAGCAATCCAAGCAAAGAATAACAAGGGAGTAGTCATGGGAACATTAGATGGTAAGGTAGCGATTGTTACCGGTACCACTTCAGGTATGGGTGCCGAGACCGCGCGGAGATTTGTTGCCGAAGGGGCAACGGTCGTCGGTTTTGCTCGGCGTGAAGACAGACAACTGCAATTCAAGGAAGAACTGGCAGCGGGCCCGGGTGTTTATGTCCCCTTTGTGGGCGACGTTTGCATTGCAGCGGACATTAAAGCTGCGGTGGCCAAAACGCTTGAGGATTACGGCAAGATAGACATCCTCGTCAACGCCGCCGGTGTTAACGATGACATGTACGCGCTGGGTAATCTAGTAGACGACGAGTGGTTCAACAAGGTCATGGACATCAACCTCATGGGCCCCATGCGGTTTATGCGCGAGGTTTTGCCCGGTATGGCAGACGCCATGCAGGGAGTTATCATCAACATATCCTCCGTAGGCGGCGTGTGCGGTTGTCGCGCCGGAGCCGCTTATACTGCGGCAAAGCACGGCATCATCGGCGCAACCAAGAATGTGGCCTATATGTATGCCAACGACGACGTCAGGTGCAATGCAATCGCCCCGGGCGGCTATTCAACGGAGTGCGTTCCAACAGAAAACGTGGACACCTTTGGGTATGAGCGATGCCAGATATCTATGGGTGGCATGACAAACATTGGCGACCCGGTTAACATCGCAAACTTGATACACTTTCTCGTGACAGACGAGGCTGTTGATATCAGTGGAGCAGTGATAACCTCGGACTCTGCCTGGTCCGCAATGTAAGAGCCGAGGAGGGCGCTATGAAACAAGGAGAAGGCAAGCAGGAGTTTGATTGTTCTGTTGATGTTTTGGTTGTAGGCTCAGGTTCCGGAGGCTTTGCTGCAGCCATTGCCGCAGCAGACGGAGGCTCAAACACACTTTTAATTGAGAGCACTGAGCTTCTGGGCGGCTGTTCATCCATGAGCGGCGGGGGACTATGGATTCCCAATAATTCCCTCATGCAGGAGGCGGGGGTTGCAGACCCACCGGATGAGGTGCGCGCCTATTTAGATGAAATAATCGGCGATGTGGGGCCGGCCAGCTCTGGCGAGAGGCGCGCTGCCTTTTTGGTGGAGGGGCCCAAAATGGTAGATTATCTGCGAAACCTTGGGGTCAAGTTCAACTACGCCAAGGGATATCCCGACTATTACCCTCAAAAGTTTGGAGGCCTTGCTGAAGGGCGCTGCATAGACGGCGGAATCTACAATCTCAACGAACTGCCTAAGGAATGGCGCAAGAAGCTCAGAGGTCTCTTGCCAATGGCCATAACAACCAAGGATGCCTCAGTCATTGCAAAACCTTTCTCCAAGGCAGGCATGGGCACCTTGGGGGCTATCATCGGAAAGCGCATGATTGGCGGCAAGCTCACCGGCAAGAACTACGCCGGCTTAGGCGTTGCCTTGGTGGGGCAGCTCCTCAAAGTTGCCTTGCAAAAAGGGGTGGATATCTGGCTTGAAAGCCCCCTTGCCGAGCTCATCCTTGAAGACGGCAGGGTTGTGGGGGCGATTGTTATCAAAGAAGGCAAGCCACTCCGTGTTGAGGCCAAAAAGGGAGTCATTATGGCTGCCGGCGGCTTTGCCCAAAACAATGAGATGCGCCAGAAGTATCATCCCAAGCCCATCTGCACCGATTGGACCTCGGCAAATCCGGGAGACTTGGGCGGCGGTATCACCGCCGGCATGAGCATTGGCTCCGAAACCGCGCTCATGGACGACGCCTGGTGGGGCCCCACGCTCATCAACCCCAATGGCGAGGCGCAATTCATGATTTGGGAGCGCTCCAACCCCTTCAGCATCATGGTCGACGCAAAAGGCAATCGCTTCATGAACGAGTCTGCCTCCTACGTGGACTGCGGGCATTGGATGTATGAGCACAACGAAAAAGCACCCTGTATTCCCGCGTACATGATTATTGATTCCAATCACCGCAAAAAGTATATGCTGGGCATGATGATGCCGGGCTCAACCCCCAAGTCTGCCTTTACCTCGGGATTCATAACAAAGGGAAGCACAATTGAGGAGCTTGCCCAGGCTGTTGGCATTGATGCGGAGAACTTGAAGGCAACGATTGAGCGCTTCAATGGCTTTTGCTCCACCGGAGTTGACGAGGACTTTGAGCGCGGCAGCAACGCCTATGATCGCTACTACAGCGATGCCAAGGAAGCAAAGCCCAACCCCAACCTTGGGGCAATAGCTGCTCCTCCCTTTTATGCGCTTAAGGTGTGGCCAGGCGATCTTTCCACAAAGGGCGGCCTGCTCACCGATGAGTTTGCGCGGGTCATCAGCACAAGCGGGGAGGTCATCGAGGGCCTGTATGCTGCGGGCAACAACTCTGCCTCGATCATGGGCCGCACCTACCCGGGCGCCGGTGCAACGATTGGGCCGGCAATGACCTTTGGATATATAGCCGGCAAGCATGCAGCAGGAGCGGCCTTGTGACAATCAGGGAATAAGTATGCAGCAGGCTGGTGTCTTCAGCCTGCTGCATTGTTGCGGTGTGCCGGCGAGGAGCGGCGATGCACTAGGGCTGCCAATAGCCTCTCTCGTTTATAATGGCTCAAACAAGAACGCAATAATGCACCTTTAGTGGGAAAGATGGCACCTCTATGTATTACGACGCACTCATCCTCAGCCTCATGATGACAAGACCGATGCATGGGTACGAGATAAAAAATTATCTGAAAATCTTCAATAGACATATCAACGGCTCAGAGATCAGCAATAACACAGTGTATCCGCTGCTGTCTAAGTTTGAGAAAAAGGGCATTGCCACCAAGCAGGTAGTGGAGCAGGAGGGCAAGCCCAGCAAAATAGTGTATGCGATTACTGATGAGGGCAAGGAGTACTTTTACAAGGCGCTTAATACGATTACGCGTTCTGCAATTACCAGTCGTGAGGAATTCTGTATGAAGCTGGTCTTTTTTCCGGTGATTACTCCTTATAACCGAAAGAAGCTTCTTTCAGAGCGAGAGGCATTTTTGCAGACTGCCAGGCTTACTGATGAAAACCCCTTGTATGAGCCGTCTATCCTCGAGGGTAGTTTTGACAGAGAAGTAGTGTATTCCTCGCTGATACCGTATTACTCTGCCTTGATTGACGAAGAGCTCAAGCTGATTGAGTTCTATAAGCAGCAGCTTGACAGTCCCTGTTTGATACCGGAAGACACCCTACCCTTGCTGGATTGAAAGCGGGCCCTCAGCCCCGTCCCTCGGTGACACTTTGAGGTACAAGAAACCCTCTGTTCACGTGGGTATGAACAGAGGGTTGCGAACTGGTTCAAGGCAAAGCTTACAAAGCAAACCTCAAGTCATGGAGCAGGTCAACAAAGTCTGCGCGATAGCCAGACTTGTCAGAACCAAGGTTTGCCTCGGCTAGGTAGATGATCTCGTCAACTAGTGCGCGCTGCTCAGAGCGGCTGTAGTCACCGTTGGCAGCGCTGCGGAGATAGTCCCCGTAGAGGGCCACGGCAGACACAAACCCAAAGTCGGTGGAGCTGCTGCGGTTCATGCGCTCCAGGGCAACGGGAAACTCAAGCAGCTGGCTCTCGCGCTCACCAGGGTTCTTGTAGCGAATTCTCACGTCAAAGAGATGCGCGCCTACTTCGGTATCACGCTCAACAAGTTCAATCTCATAGAGTGCAATTATGTCGGTTCCCGCGCCTATTTCGCCGGCGTCTTTGCGGTCATCGTCAAAGTCCTCGGTTGCTAGCAGGCGGTTCTCGTAGCCAATCAGGCGGTAGCTGTACACCGCATCAGCGTCAAAGACAATCTGCGCCTTGACGTCATCAGCAACCGTAAAGAGGTTTGTGGCGAGCTCGTCTACCAGCACCTTCTCGGCGGTGCGCAGGCTGTCGATGTAGGAGTAATTGCCGTTGCCGTCTTTGGCCAGCGTTTCCATGATGTCATCGCGGATGTTGCCGGTGCCAAAGCCCAGTACGCTGAGGTAGATGCCTGTGTCGCGCTTTTTGGAGATGAACTTGGAGAGTTCAGAGACGGTTGAGATTCCCACGTTGAAATCACCGTCACTGCACAGGATGATGCGGTTGTTGCCGCCCACGATAAAGTTCTCCTCGGCACATTCATAGGCAAGCTGAATGCCACCTTCTCCGGCGGTTGAGCCAGCAGGCCTCAACGAATACACCGTGTCTTTAATGAGTTCCTTCTCCGAGCCGCGGGCACCCTCCAGCACCACTGCCGTGCCGCTTGCATAGGTCACGATGGAGATTCTGTCGTCTCTATCCAGCGTGTCAATGAACAGCGCGAGGGAGTCCTGCAGCAGAGGGAGCTTGTCGTGTGTATTCATCGAGCCGGACACGTCTATGAGAAAGACAATGTTGCTCGGGGGCAGGTCACTGCGGTCGATATCCTGCGTTGCCACGCGGATCATGGCCAGGTATTTGTCTTCATTAAAAGGCGAGGGGCCTATCTCGGTGTAAAACCCAAAGGGGCTGTTTGAGTCAAACTTGATTGGCTCGTCGTAGCTGAACCAGTTGATGAGCTCCTCGGTGCGCACGGCATCTGCGGGCGGCAGATCCCCGTTTTCAACAAAGCGCTTTACGTTGGAATAAGAGGCGGTGTCCACCTTGAGCGAAAAGGTCGACTCCGGGTTGCGCGAAACCAGCAGTTCGCCCTGCTCCTCAATTACGAGGTAGCTTTCTCCGGAACTGTAATCAAAGTAGGGATCGTAGTTGTTGTAGTAGCCGGGGGCGGCGGAGTCCGCAGTCTGAGAACTACCCGAGCTGCCCGCATTGTCAGGAGGGTAATAGCTGTCTGAGACAGCATCGTTACCGTGGTCATAGGCACCGTAATCTACGCTGCAACCGCCGAGCACCAAAATCAGCGCCAGGGTCACTGCGAGCACCATAACCAATCGTTTTTTTGTTGCCTGTCGTTTTCTCTTCATTTTTGTTACCTTCATTCTCCTCATGGTTTCCTTTTTCCTTGCCAGCTTTATCCGAGCTAGCTCTCTCCGTACTGACCTAGAAACCACGCAAGAGCTCAAAACATTACAGAATTACCAAAAGTTTTTTCTTACATCTCGGCCACGATTCTTCGGTAAATCGCTGCCAGCGCGCCAAGGTTGTCGCGGCTGGAGAGGGTGAAGTTGATGTCATTGTGCTGAAACTCAATCAGCACAAAGGCGTCGTCAATCCGTGCTGGCACCTCTACGCCGTCGATTATCACTTTATCTACGAGGGCTGCGGCACCACCCGAGGGGGCGGAGGCCACAATAGACCCGGCAACCCCGGCGGCGGCTGCTTCCTCGTTGTCCACGTGATACATGGCAAGCACCACGTCTCCGTGGCTTTGGCTTTCGAGGGTGTAGAGGGTCACCCCGTTGTCCCAGTCAGAAGAGGCCATCCTAAAGTCTGAGGGCAGGGCAAAGGTGAGGGGGATTAACTCGGGTTCTTCTTGCCCCAGGGTCCCGGACTCATCTGCCGGGGAATCAACTGCATAATCGGCGCTGTCAGAGCTCAGCGGCGCATCAAGGAGCGAGGGCA
>WRBR01000096.1 GCA_009784425.1 Coriobacteriia bacterium
CCTCATCTCGTAGTTATAAGCCAGTATGCGGGCATATTCTCCCGACAGATAGGCGTAGCGCAGCTTCATCTGGTTTTCAAAGTTCTCAATGAAGTAAGGGTGTTTGTAGGGCTGGCAATCCTTTTTGAGCCAATCGGGAAACTCCTCCGGCATGCGCAAGAAAAAGAAGTAGAGGGCAACCGCAATGTTATAGACGATAAAGCGGTTTTGGTATCCGCCCTGTTGCAAAATGGGTTTCATTTCTTCCAGGGCTTGCTCGCACTTGGCAAAGTTGCCCTGATGAATAGCTGCCCGCAGCATAAAGAATGACGCTCGATGTAAGTTGTCATAGAGATTGTGCTCACGCGCACGGACAAAGGCGCGCTTAAAGAGTCTCTCAGCGCCTTCTATGTCGCCCTGGTAGAACTTGAGTTCACCAAAAGCTAAATCATCAGACCCTGACAGTGCGCCATAAAAGTTATTGGCTAAATCCAGGACGGTTATTGCAAGGGAATTACAAAACTCAAGCAAGGAGCCTTCCCGTGAGCTTCCCACCACGCTTATCCAGGGGCCGTTGGGGTGATTGACATAAGTTGGGTAGAAAGGCATGACCTTGTTGCCCCAGTATTGTGCCACCTTTTCGTAGAAGTGATGGGCATCGTGGACGTCATCGATGGTGCTCGTCAGATGCCGCGTGATTCCCCATGCGTAATAGATCCCGCCCAAAATGCGGTCCCTAAAGCCACTCTCGGGAAACTGCAGATACTTCTCCTCATATTCCATAATCAAGCCATAGGCCTCAAACCAGCGCCCCAGGCACATGAGCACACGTATGTACGTGGGGGCAAAAAGCTCCACTGTATCGTAGACCTCAACCGGGGCTCTTTCGAATATGCCTAGGGCAAACTCTGCTATGTCCTCAGGCACCTGGAGCGGAATCTGGTTGGTAAAAATCGAGATGATTTCATCGTAGTCCCCGATTTTTTCAAAGTAGGTCATGGCGTCAATCTTAAAGCCGTTGTTGCTGCACCAATCCCCGGCTATCTTATAGGTTTCGCTCTTTTGCTCCTCGGAGAGAATGCTTTGCTTTTGGCTCAAGAAGTCCAAGAATAAGTGGTGTATCAGGTACGCGTTCATATAGGTATCTCGGCGCACGTAGGCGCTTTGCTGCTCCAGGTCGTGAAGGATTGCCTCGTAGTCGCTTTTTGCCAAGAGCTCAATGAGATTGATTGACAGGTGGTCAATGAGGGACAGTCTCACCAAGAAGGTCTGGAGCTTTTCTGTGAGCCCATCCCAAATCTCTGTTTCCATGTACCGGAAGACGGTGGCCTTCATTGCGTCCTTCAAATAGCCGCTGTAGACCGGGGTCTTTTTATAGGAGCGGGCGATGATGTTAACGGCAAACGCCCAGCCACCCGTATCATCAATGATATCCTGGAGGCTGTTGAGCGGCAGGGATACCCCCTGTTTTCTGAAGAACTGCGCTATCTCATTTTCGGTGAACCGTAGCTCGTCTTCGCTTATCTGGCAGACATTTCCCTGGGCAACCTGCCTGGCCAATCTGATGCTTGGAGTTGACCTTGAGATGATGATCACCGTCCACGAGGGCGGTATGTTTCCGGTGAGATGTGAGATGAACTGCAAAACAGAAGGGTCTTCTATCAAGTGAAGGTCGTCGATGACCAAAACGCTTTTCTCTTCATCAAGATAGGTATCCAGTGCAACCGAGAATCGGTCGAGCTTGTCTGCTGTGTCTGGAAAGCCCAGCTCGCTGAGTACTGTTGCCAAAAGAGGATTGCTTTGCTGCACCGTATGCGTGTAGTTCTCCCAAAAACGGACACTCACGTTGTCGCGCACAGACAGCTGCATCCACGACGTAGACGCGTCATGCGACTCAACAAAGTCTTGAACCGCGCTGGTTTTGCCGTAACCTGCCCCAGCGCATACTAAAAGCAAAAGGCATTTATCAACGGCATCCGCAAACATGCTGTTGAGACGCGGGCGCTGTAAATGGTAGCCATTAGCCGTAGTGATGCTTAAGCGTGTGTGTTGTTCCATCTGCAGCTTACCTTCCCAGCAAGATGAACCTATGATGATTTTTTTACCCAGAACCTATTGTGCCTTGTGTAGATTATACATGAATGCAGGCACTCTCAGCATCCTAATCACTAATCTTCCTATACTGCTTGGCTATTCCCAGAGCGGTGAAACTGACTCACTGGGGACGGGGAAAGTGACTCACTCGGTAGGCACGCTCTGGAACAGGGGGACGGGGTTAGTGTTCCAATTTGACCAAGGTCAAATTGGAACACTACCCCCGTCCCCCTGTTCCAGAGCGTGCCTACCGAGTGAGTCACTTTCCCCGTCCCCAGTGAGTCACTTGAGATAGAATGTCCCAGTATCTAAAACAGGGACTTATTCAAGCTGAAAGGATTAGGAGTATGGAGCAGCGTAAGGTCATCATCATAGGGGCAGCGGGGCGCGATTTTCACAACTTTAATACGGTGTATCGAGACAATCCGGCTTATAAGGTGGTTGCTTTTACGGCAGCGCAGATTCCGGATATCGCTGACAGAAAGTACCCTGCTTCGCTTGCCGGCAGTCTCTACCCAGAAGGCATCCCTATTTATGAGCAAGACGACCTCGCTTCTCTGATAAAAGTTCTTGACGCTGACGAGTGTGTTTTTTCATACAGCGACATGCCCTATTCCACCGTCATGGGCATAGGCGCTCTTGTTAATGCCGCTGGGGCTGATTTCACCTTGCTGGGGCCCAAGGCTACCATGCTCAAGAGCACCAAGCCGGTCATCGCAGTAGGCGCAGTGCGTACGGGCTGTGGCAAGAGCCAAACGGCGCGCCGCATCACCGAGGTACTCAACGCCAAAGGGCTCAAGGTCATTGCCATCCGCCACCCCATGCCTTACGGAGACCTCGAGGCGCAAAAGGTTCAGCGTTTTGCCACTATTGAAGATTTGACCCTGCACCAGTGCACCATAGAGGAGATGGAGGAGTACGAGCCGCATATTGCGAGTGGTAACATCATCTACGCAGGCGTTGACTACGAGGCCATATTGCGGGCTGCCGAAAACGATGAAGCCGGCTGCGACGTAATCTTGTGGGACGGCGGCAACAACGACTTTTCCTTCTATCAACCAGACCTCATGGTTACGGTTGTTGATCCGCATCGCCCCGGTCACGAGCTCAGCTACTATCCGGGCGAGGTAACGCTGCGCCTGGCAGATGTGGTGGTAATCAACAAAATAGACAGCGCCGATCCTGCAGGCATTCAAGCGGTGCGAGATAACATCGAAAAGGTCAATCCAAGTGCAATGGTTATTGATGCTGCCTCTACCATCATCGTTGACAAACCGGAGGTCATTAGCGGCAAACGGGTGCTAGTGGTTGAAGACGGCCCCACGCTCACCCACGGCGAGATGAAGCTAGGCGCCGGCACCGTTGCCGCCCGCCGTTTTGGCGCGGCAGAGCTTGTGGATCCAAGGCCGTATGCCGTGGGCAAGCTTGCCGAGACCTTTGAGATCTACCCTGAAATCGGACAACTACTACCGGCTATGGGTTACGGAGAGCAGCAGATGAAAGACCTGTCTGCCACCATAGACAACACAGACTGTGACTCGGTTGTCATAGGCACGCCGATTGACCTCTCTCGCATCATTCAGATAAATAAGCCCTACACCCGGGTTAAGTACAACCTTCAAGAAATCGGCAGCCCTACCATCGAAGACGCGCTAGCTCCCTTCACCAAATAACGGCGGCAGTTCAGAAAGCACCGGAGGGCGCATGAAAAAATCAGCAGTTGATGACACTTCGCCGCACCCCCTCGAGGAAGCCCTCAATTTAGAGGAGCCAGACAAGCCGAGAAAGGCTAATCTGGTACTCAAGATACTCGCAATCTTGATGATTATTGCGGCTGTTGTTGCGCTGCCCACTATTGCTCTCATCATTGTTTCCCTGGTCATGGATCCCACCCAGCTGGTCAACGAGCTGGGGGCAACCACCACGGTTATCGTGGTGGTGCTTGTTTTTTCACTTTTAGCCAGTGCGGTAGTGGGTGGCATGCTCGGCATCACCTTGCTCCGTAGCAAACTGCGCAACGCCCGACGCATCGCAGACATTGTGATAGTCATCACCATCATCTCCATGCTCTGCGAGTTGATGCTTGCCGGGCTCAGCCTGGCCATGCTGTCGTACGCGATTCGCCTCATCATCGTCATCATCATTGCTACCTATATAGACCCCACGCTCTCGCAAGAGCGCAGAGTTCAGCGCGCCCTCAGAAAAATGGAAACGCGCGATGAGGTTGAAAAAGGAACGCTCGGGCGTGACGAGAGCGGCCGCGGCTACATCAAGCTCGACTTCTGCAATATCTTCTGGATATTTGTGATTTGCTGCGTGATTGGTGTGCTCATCGAGACCGTATACGTGGTAGCAAAGGATCACATCTTAATGGATAGAGCCGGTATGCTCTACGGGCCCTTTTCTCCCATCTATGGCTTTGGCGCCCTCTTGATGACGGTGGCGCTTAACCGTTTCTACAAAAAGCCCATCATCTTCATATTCTTCTTCAGCGCGCTTATCGGAGGAGCCTTTGAGTACCTCGTAAGCTGGCTCATGGAGTTTGCCTTTGGCATAGTGGCCTGGGATTACACGGGCACCTTTCTCTCCATCGACGGCCGCACAAACGGGATGTACATGTTCTTTTGGGGCTTACTGGGCTGTTTGTGGATAAAGCTTGCCTTGCCCAATGTACTGAAGCTCGTAAATCTCATCCCCTGGAATCTGCGCTATACCGCAACTACGATCTTTGCAGCAGCGATGATAGTCAATGGGGTACTGACCGTGGCAGCCCTTGACAGCTGGTTCCAGCGCCTGGCCGATGTTGAATCAACCAGCGCCCTGGTTGATTTCTGCAACAAACACTACGATAACGAGTTCATGGAACACCGCTTTCAAAGCATGTCCATAGATCTGGACAAAGCAACCCGAACGTAGTGCCTCCCCCTTTGAGTTGTTCGACCAGTTCTCAGAATGCATTGACGCAGAGGCCAGAGTTCCTGCCGCGTTTGCACGCAAAAAGACGATAATCAGCCTGAAACTGCCCGAATTTTGGTCAAATCAGTCCTAAAGTCGTCTTTTTGCGTGCAAACGCGGCAGGAAGTATCTCAAGTGTGTCACTGTCCCCGTTCCCAGTGTGTCACTTGCTGAAGATGACGCGTTCGCTTTCAAACATGCGGGCTAGTATTACTACGCAGAGGGTGGCGGCAGTACAGTTGACGCCCACCGTGAGCAAGATCAACAGTGGCTCAGCAGAAAAGCTGAAGATGGCAGCCATGCTTTGTACGCTGTTGTAGACGGGTACGAGATAGAGAAGCGGTTCTGTTGATGCACCTGACTGGAACATTCCTGTTACGGCAACCAGCATTACCAGCATCATTAAAGGTAACACCAAGGTGTTGGCTTCTTTGACCGTGCGGGCAAAGGCGCTGATTATGCTTATGAGACCCACAAACACAAGCACCGTAGAAAAGATAACAGCAAGCAACATGAGGTAGTCTTGCATACCGTAGATATTTGCCTCGGCCAGTAGAGTGAAGCTGGCGCCCTCTACAGCTTCTGGGGCATTTACTCCCATGAGACTTGGGAGCGAGAGAATCATCCCAATAAAACTCGATACTCCCGTAAGAAGGGCAATACAACAGAGGGTGAGTATCTTGCCCAAAGCCAGCTCCCAGCGCCCCAGCGGGGTCACCAGAAGAGTGGCTATGGTTCCGCGCTCTTTTTCTCCGGCTATAGACTCTGTTGCCAAAGCCATGCAGGCCGAGAAGAGAAAGATCATCAAGACAAAAGGCAGGATTAATGCAAGAAAGAGGCTTATTGTATCTTCCTGGCTGGCCAGGTCGTAGGTATCCGGTCCGGAATTAACCGAAAAGACTGGTTGTATAGACTCCTTGAATGCATCAAGCAGATACGACACTTGAGAAAAGATTGCGGTTGATTCCATGCTGGTTGAATTAAAGAAAAGCTCCACTTGGGGTATTGCTTCTCTACTCAAGGTGCTTGCATTACCATTACTCAGGTTCAAAGCTAGGCGTTCATCAAAATCTGCGGGGAAAATCACCAGTAAGTCGGCGGTTTTATCGCTGATTTGCTCCTTGAGGGCATCAACATCGGCAGCTTGTGCCTCCTCAAAGGCCAGGCCAGTTTCCGCGGAAACAACAGCCAGAGAGTCCGGCATGTTGACCACATACACCTGAGGCGCGTAATCGCTGCCCACCGAGAAGAATGAGCTCATTGCCCCACCCATGAGAGAGTAGAGCACAAAGATGGAAAGACCGGGCAAAAGTATAGTGGTGACAACCAGACGGCCGTCGGTGAAAAAGCGCCTGAACTCCTTTTTTAGAATGGCGAGAAGTCCGCTTGTTTTGGTCCTATTCCTTGGGGCGAGAGGAGCTGAGGTGTTCATGCCGGCACCTCCTCTGCATACCTTGCGGCAGGCACCCCCTCTGCATGCCTTGCGGCATAGAGTTCAAAGAAGACGTCCTCCAAAGACCGC
>WRBR01000097.1 GCA_009784425.1 Coriobacteriia bacterium
GCTTCCTCTGCAGGGGCTTCTTCAGCCGGAGCTTCCTCTGCGGGAGCCTCTTCCTCTGCCGGAGCTTCCTCAGCAGCGGGAGCTTCCTCAGCGGGAGCCTCTTCCTCTGCGGGAGCTTCCTCAACAGGAGCCTCTTCGGCTACTGGAGCTTCTTCAGCCTCATCAGCCTCAGCGGCCTCTTCGGCTTCTTCGGTCTCTTCGGCCTCGTCAAGCTCGTCTACTTCTTCAAGCTCGTCAAGCTCTTCAATATCTTCAGACTCTAGAGCCTCGTCAGCATCATCGTCTTTTTTAGCCTTACTTGCCTTTTTCTCTACCTTGAGTCCGCCTTTTTTGGTGTCGTCAGCATCGGCAGCCTTTTTCTTGAACTGAACCGACTCCTGCACCAGCTCCATCAAAACGATGATGGCATCGTCTCCGCGACGCTTGCCCATCTTGTAGATGCGGGTGTAGCCGCCCGGTCTGTCCCGGTACATGCCTTGCTCAACCTTAGAGAAAATCTCGGCAACCAGCTGCTTGTCGCCCAGCTTGGCAATGGCCAAACGGCGCGAATGCACGTCACCGCGCTTTGCCCACGTGATAATGCGGTCAACATCGCCGCGAATCTCCTTGGCACGCTCCAAGGTTGTCTTGATACGGTCGTTTGCAAAAAGGTTGACCATCAGGTTCTTTTTGATGGCCGCTGTGTGGCTGGCATCGGTGCCAAGCTTACGACCTTTTTTGTAATGTCTCATGTTTCTCTCCCGATCACATCGGCCTATGGCTTGAGGCCAAGACCCATGGTTTGCAGTTTGTCCTTGACTTCTTCAATGGACTTGGCGCCAAAGTTGCGGATATTAAGCAAGTCATTTTCAGAGAAGTCAACCAGTTGACGCACGCTGTGAATGCCGGCACGCTTGAGGCAGTTGTAGGAACGCACGGAAAGATCAAGGTCTTCAACCTGCTTTTCAAGCTCAGTATTGGTGGTGGTGTCTTCATGCGCAAAGATAGACTGCGCTTCAGCGGCAATCTCCTCATCATCACTCAGTACCATAAAGGCATCCATGTGCTGCTTGACGATGTTGGCAGCTTGCACAACCGCCTCGGCAGGCGAGGCTGCGCCGTTGGTCTCAACTTCAAGCACCAGCTTGTCGTAGTCGGTACGCTGACCCACGCGGGTGTCAGTAACGCTCATCGTGCAGCGGCGCACCGGACTAAAGAGCGAATCCACGTGAATGTAGCCAATGGGGTCAGAGGGCATCTTGTTGCGCTCGGCGCTGATATAGCCGCGGCCAACACCCAGGCGAAGCGTCATCTCGAGCTTGCCGCCCTCAGCCAAAGTGGCAATGACGTGCTCGGGGTTGATGAGGGTGAAGTCAGAGGGAATCTCTAAATCGGTTCCCGTGACGACGGTCTCTTTTTTGGTGCCTTCTACCATTATGGTGGCTGTGCCCGTGCTGGCGGTGCCAAGCGAGCTAAACACCAGGCCTTTGACGTTCAAGACAATGTCGGTGACATCTTCTATGACGCCTTCGGCTACTGAGAACTCATGCTGTACGCCTTCTATCTTGATGGCGGTCACAGCCGCTCCATCCAAAGAAGAAAGCAGTACGCGACGCATGCTGTTACCCAGCGTCTGGCCATAACCACGCTCAAGCGGCTCGGCAATAAAACGACATAGGGTGTCGTTGACGTTTTCTACGGTGACTTGCGGTCTCATGAACTCTGTCATCGAAATACCTCCTTATCAGGGCGTTCTTATTTGGAGTACAACTCGACGATGAGCTGTTCGCGGATATCCAGGTCAATCTGAGTACGCTCGGGGAGCGATAACACCGAACCCTGGAGCTTCTCGATGTCTACCTCCAGCCATTGCGGCACCTCGGTGCGCTGAGATGAAATCAGGGCGCTCTTGATAACCAGCAGCTCGCGCGCCTTGGGGAGCACGGCCACCAGATCGCCGGACTTAACGCGATAAGACGGAATGTCCACGCGGCGCCCGTTGACCGAGATGTGACCATGACGCACCTGTTGGCGGGCCTCATCGCGGCTCTTGGCAAAGCCAAGGCGATAGACCACGTTATCCAGGCGGCTCTCAAGGATGCGGAGGAGGTTTTCACCGGTAACGCCGGTTTGGCGGTTAGCCAACTCGTAGTAACCGTGGAACTGCTTTTCGAGCAGGCCATAGATACGCTTGGTCTTTTGCTTCTCGCGCAGCTGGGTGCGGTACTCGGACTCTTTGGGCCGCTTTCTGCCTGCATCGCCGGGCGGATAATCACGGCGCTCAACAGCGCATTTATCCGAATAGCAACGGTCTCCCTTTAAGAAGAGCTTTGCTCCCTCACGGCGGCAGAGTCTGCAATCTGGCCCTGTATATCTAGCCATTATTGTTTCCTTTCGTAATGCAATGAAAACGCCAGGGTGCTTACATCCTGGGCGCTATCACGATGATAGTAACTACTACGGGCTTTTTCCTAAACGCGACGACGCTTGCGCTGGCGCACGCCGTTGTGTGGCATGGGAGTGCAATCCTGGATGCTCGCGATTTCAAGGCCGTTGGCCTGAAGCGTGCGGATTGCCGTCTCACGTCCTGAGCCGGGGCCCTTGACGAAGACGCTCACCTTGCGTACACCATGCTCGCTCGCGATCTTGGCACACTGCTCAGCTGCCATCTGGGCAGCAAACGGAGTGGACTTACGCGAACCCTTAAACCCAACCGTGCCCGCGCTTTGCCAGGCAATGGTATTGCCGGAGGGGTCGGTTATGGTGATGATGGTGTTGTTGAAGGTGGACTTAATATGCGCCTGTCCAACAGCGATGTTCTTGCGCTCGGAGCGCCTGATGCGGGTACGTACCTGTTTCTTGGCCATTATTTCTTCTTGCCTCCGATCTGCTTTCTCGGACCTTTACGGGTGCGGGCGTTGGTATGAGTCCTTTGACCACGCACGGGCAGGCCACGACGATGTCGGAGGCCGCGATAGCAGCCAATCTCCATCAAACGCTTGATGTTCATGGAGGTCTCACGACGGAGGTCTCCCTCAATCATCAGGTTTTTATCAATATACTCGCGGAGTTTTACGGTTTCCTCTTCGGAGAGGTCTTTTACACGTGTATCTGGGTCAACACCGGTTGAAGCAAGAATTTGCTTAGCGGTGGTGAGCCCAATGCCGTAGATATAGGTCAACCCAATTTCCACGCGCTTTTCGCGCGGCAGGTCAACGCCGGCAATACGGGCCATAGAGTAGCTCCCTTCTTAGCCCTGGCGTTGCTTATGGCGGGGGTTGTCACAAATGACAAGAACCCTGCCGTGACGCCGGATGACTTTGCATTTATCGCACATTTTCTTAACAGAGGGACGCACTTTCATTCGTCTCTTCCTCTCAATTTATCCTGTTGTTCTGTATTTTCACGCCGCAGCCGCAGACGTTGTTTTCTTGCTTGGTCTTGCCTTGGTCCTACTTGCCTTACTTATAACGATAGGTGATTCTGCCTCGGGTAAGATCATAGGGCGAGAGCGCCACCGTGACCTTGTCTCCAGGAAGAATCCTGATGTAATGCATACGCATTTTGCCGGAAATATACCCAAGCACCACGTGCCCGTTTTCCAACTCTACCTTGAACATAGCGTTAGGCAGCGGCTCAATAACCGTTCCCTCAAACTCTATAGCTTCTTCTTTTGCCAAGATATCAGGTCTTTCTGTTGTCCATTAAAAAAGCACAGCCGCTTATGATACCCCATATCCCCCAAGTAAAACAAGGGTAAATTTTAAAAAGTGCTCGGTGGACGAGGGGAGTGACTCTGCGGGACAGAGGGACGGGGCTTGGTGTGGTACAGAGAGGGACGGGGTTTGGTGTACCACTTTTGCCAAGGCAAAAGTGGTACACCAAACCCCGTCCCTCTCTGTACCAAAGGGGGCGGCCCTTTTCAGGACCGCCCCCTTTGGCGCATTCTCTAATTATTAGCGGGGTTGATCGGTGATGAAGAAGAGTGCTACGCAGCCGGGGCCGGTGTGGGCTCCGATTACCGGGTCTAGGTCGTTGATGACAAAGTCTCTGACTCCAAAGTTGTCGGCGATGAGGGCGCGGAGGAATTCGGCGTCGTCCGGGCAGTCGCCGTGAGAGATGCAAACCAGCTGTCCATCTTTTGGTTCTGAGGCTCTCTCGGCAAACTTGTCATAGAGTGTGGTGAGCGATTTTTTGCGACCGCGTATCTTGTCAATGGGAACCAGCTTTCCTTCTTCATCCACATGCATCACCGGCTTGATGTTGAGAATAGAGCCCGCAAAGGCTGCTCCTTTTGAAAGGCGGCCGCCGCGTTGGAGATAGCTTAAGTCTTCTACCGTAAACCAGTGGGCAAAGGTCTGCACACTCTCACGGGCCCACTCAGCTGTCTCGTTAAGGCTTTTGCCCTGATCACGCACCTTGACTGCCTCCAACACAAAGAGTCCCTGCCCCAGGGCAGCAGCCTTGGTGTCAACGCACTCCAGCTTGCAGTTGGGGTACTCTTCGTCACGCACGCGCTCAAGATACGAAGCGCAGTTGTCGTAGGTGCCGCTGATAGCCGAGTCAAAGCCCAGATAGAGCACGTCGTTTCCTGCCTCAAACTCCTCGCGAATGATGGCATCAACCACTTCGAGGGGCGGTAGGCTGGTGGTGATAATCTTGCCCTCGCGCATCATGCCGTAGAACTTTTTGAGATCGGTAACCGAGCCCTTGAGATAGCTGTGATAGATTTGCCCCTCCACCATGAACTCCAAAGGCATTACCTTGAGGTCATAGGTGTCAATGAGATGCTCGGGGAGATTGCTGGAGGAATCAGTGAGTATGGTAAATGACATGGTATTCTCCTTTATTGATTTGGTAGCCTGGCTGACTAGTCTATTTCTTCAATGTCTATGTCTAGATCATCATCCAGCTCAAAGACCGATTGTGAAGATTGGTTGGGGGCAGAGGTAACCAGATAATTGGTTGACTGAGCAGAACCCTCACGGAATTCTTCGCCCACTTGCGCGCTTTCTGAAGCAGCCACCTTGGGCGCGGGAGCCTCAAAGCTGGCATCAGCTTCTTTGATGACCTTCATAGCCTCGGCGGTGGCTCTTTTTTCTGCCTCCACATTGGGTTTGTAGTCCTCAAGTTTTGGCATGACCTTTTGTGCCTCTGAGGTAAAGCGGCTGAGTACAGCCATGTACTCGGATCTGAACGTTTCGGTTGACTCGCGCAGTCTGTCAACCTCGTCGATGATATGCTGTTTTTCTGAGAGGGCGTCACGCACAATGTCACGGGCGCGCTTCTCCGCCTCGCGGCAGCTGTATTCTGACTCGAGCTTTGCCGCCTCGTGCAATTCGTCAGCACTCTTTTGTGCGGCGATGAGTGCCTGGGCAATCTGGCGTTCGCTCGCAAGCATTTGCTGCGAAGACTGCGAAGACTGCGCCATATGGGCGCTCTGCGAAGCCTGTTGCTCCGCTGCGCGTGCACGGGTTTCAGCAGCCTCTACGCGAGAAGCAGCCTCAAGAAGAGCTCGATTGAAGGAATCGACTTCTTCGGCAATGCGCTCAAGCAGCAGGTCAACCTCTTCGGGATCATAGCCCTCTTGGACGATTTTAAGAGATACATTGTCAATATCTTGCTTGGTTATTGCCACGGCAGTTCCTTTCATTTGGGGCTAACAGATTGTTCTGCAGCCACACGATGCTTTAAGTCATGACTCTTTCAGCAATCTAACTATAATAGCACTCTCATAGCGCTCTCAAAGCAGAAGGCCAAAAAGTAACCGAGCCGCTATTTGCAGGACGATTATCGCCACGAGCGGTGAAAAATCCATGCCGCCCATAGGGGGTAGTATCTTGCGGAAAAGATTGACGTAGGGCGCAACAAGCGGATCGAGCATCTTGTAGATGTCTCGCGCAACTTTGTTGCCCTTGAACCACGAGAGAATCACCCATGCCAAAACAACAAAGGTGTAGAAGGTGATGACCGCGTTGAGTATCATTACCAATTGGGGCATCTATACATCTTCCGTTCTTTCTCCATCTTAAACAGTCTTAACTTTTAACTCTTAACTCATTAAGCCAGTTCTTCTGCTCGGGTGCGGGCTGCTTTTGTAGCTTGTTCAACTATAGCGCCAAATCCTTGGGCTGCAAAGGACTCCAGTGCTGCCTGTGTGGTGCCGCCTGGGCTGGTAACCGCCTGGCGTAGCTCAGTGGGAGTCATCTCGGTCAGTTGCAATTGGCGCGCCGTGCCGATGAGCGTTTGCAACGCCAGTTTCTCTGACTGCTCCAGGGAGAGGCCAAGAACTGCTCCAGCCTTTGCGAGCTCCTCAACCAGCAGGGCAAAGTAGGCAGGGCCCGAGCCGGAGATTGCCGTTGCGGCGTTGATCTCTTCTTCTTTAATTAATACTGCCTCGCCCATCA
>WRBR01000098.1 GCA_009784425.1 Coriobacteriia bacterium
CAACTGAGAGGTATGAAGTAGGAGATACTGTTGCTTACGACATCACCTACGCACTGCCCGATGACATCGGTGCCATCACAAGCGTAGAGCTCATTGACCGCTACATACCCGTAGGCGCTCTCAGCTATCTCTCCACTACCGTTACCGTAGACGGCACTCCTGTAACAGTAGTGCCAACTGTCGGCGCAGGCACGGTAAGCGTAACCCTCACCAATGCCCAGCTCGTTTCCGGTGCAGAGATAGTTATGACAGTTAGCTTCACTGTGGTTAGTGCAGACGACTCCGTAGTAAACAACGCAGAAGTCTATGTAAATGAACTGCCTGTAGACCCACCGCCACCCGTAACCCTCTACACCGTTACCTATGACGCTAACGGCGGAAGCGGAAATGTTCCCCTGGATAACGCCCTTTACCGTTCAGGTGGCACTGTTACCGTACTTGGTAATGTCGGCACTCCAACCCCGCTTAGCCGCACAGGCTGGGTTTTCGCAGGCTGGAATACACAAGCTGACGGCTTAGGCATACAGTATGCAGCTGGCAGCACTTTTACCATCACAGACAACACCACCTTATATGCAAGATGGATTGAAGAAGGTGCCGCCACCAAGTCACTAAACGGCACAACTGAAAGGTACGAAGTAGGACAAACAGTAGCTTACGACATCACCTACATACTGCCCGATGACATAAGCGCCATCACCTCAGTAGAGCTCATAGACCGCTATGTGCCCACAAGTGCTCTCAGCTATCTCTCAACTACGGTCACCGTAGGCGGCTTCACTGTAAGCGTGATACCAATCACCGGCATCGGCACGGTCAGTGTGACCCTTAACGCCGCACAGCTCGTCGCCAGTGCAGAAATAGTAATGACGGTAAGCTTCACTGTTGCAAGTGCAAGCGCTTCTGTAGTCAATAACGCAGAAGTCTACGTAAACGATCTTCCCGTAAATCCGCCTCCTCCCGTAACTCTCTACACCGTCGCCTATGACGCAAACGGCGGAAGCGGCAACGTGCCCCTGGACAGTGCACTTTACCGTCAAGGAGCCACTGTTACCGTGCTTGGCAACGTAGGCACCCCCACACCCCTTGCCCGCACAGGCTTTAATTTTGCAGGTTGGAATACGCAAGCAAACGGTGGTGGCACGCAATACGCAGCTGGAAGCACCTTTGCCATCAGCGCTAACACCACCCTGTATGCAGTGTGGACGCCTATTACAGCAGCAACATACAGAGTTGAGCACTATCACGTGAGCGCGCTGGGCACAACCAGCCTGGTAGCCCTTGATGTTTTGAGCGGAACAATAGGCTCAACAGTTTCTGCCAGTGCCAGAACCTATGCAACTCATACCTTCAACCCAGCGCACCCATCAACGATTGCCAGCGGCGTTATAGTGGCAGACGGCTCGCTTGTGCTCAGGCTCTACTATGCACAGAACACCTATACCGTGACCTTTGTAGATTGGGACGGAACAGTGCTGGCCGTGCGCACGGGTGTGCCTCATGGAGAAGCTGCTGTAGCCCCGCCCAATCCTTCGCGCACTGGTCATACCTTTACCGGTTGGGACAGACCATTCAATAACATCACCTCTGATCTTACCGTAACCGCGCAGTATGCGGTTATTCCCCCAGCACCACCGACACCCCCAACACCCCCAACACCACCTACGCCACCAACCACCCCAACCACCCCAACAACCCCAACAACCCCAACAACCCCAACCAACCCAACAACTCCAACCACCCCAACCACGCCAGAAACCCCAGAAACACCAACAACAACCACTCAAAACGATCCGCAACCATCAACATCAGTGCCGGACAACAGACAAGAATTCATCCCCGGTGATCCGGTTCCGGAAGACAGAATGCTAGGCGCTGGCGGGCCAGTGATTACGCTGGGAGGCCTTGAGGTACCGTTGTATCCCATGCTGGACATTCTCTCATGGGCACTCTTGAACCTGGTTCTGGCGATTTTGGGCGGCTTGATTGCAATTACTGCAATTATCAGAGTGCTGCTCAACGCAAGGAAGAAAAAAGAGGAATCAGAAGAAAATCAAGCGCATTTTGAGGCAGAGGAAGAAGGCCAAGAAGAGAACGAAAGCGACAAAAGCACAAGAAAAGCTTGGTTTATCATCACACTGATACTGGGCGCGGTGGGAGTAGTGATCTTTATCCTGACTCAAGACATGAGAGACCAAATGGTGCTCTTTAATTGGTGGACAATCGCCCATGCAATTTTGGTAGTTGTAAGCGCAATTGGACTCAAGGTTATTATCGGAAAGAAAAAAGAAGAGGAGCCAGACGAAGAAACAAGCAACTACGAGTATTCTCAAACGAGCTACTAGGCACAAAGGACAGATTTTCATGGCTATAATAGGCAGCAATGTAGAGCAAGAGTTTTATGGAACTAATACATAGGACAACATAAGTGGGGCATTTGATGGAATCAAAGAACCAGGTTACTCTGCAAGGCCATGTCTATGAACGCACAAACGAGGCTCAACCAAGCGTGCCACTTGAAGGGCTGGTAGAAAAGGCGAGAGGCGGCAATCACGAAGCGCTCATTGAGCTTTGCCGAGTGATTGCCCAGGATGTGTTGTTCCGTAGCAGGCGCATCTTACTGAATGACATGGACGCAGAAGATGCCGCACAAGAGGTGCTCATCCGTGTATGCGCAAGTATTAGAAAGCTCAAGGAGCCCAAAGCATTCAATGCCTGGTTAGCAAGTATCGTAATTAATGAGTCAAGGCGGATTCAGGCAAAAAAGAGAAAAGAGACTGTTTTGGATATTGAAGAATATACAGATTCGCTTGAAGACACAGACGAAGCTCTGATGCCTCAGCAATCTCTTTTGAAGGAAGAAGACCGAAAAAGTGTGATAACCGCTATTGACCAGCTGCCTGAGAGGCAAAGGGAAGCGGTAGTGCTTCATTATTATGACGGCCTCTCGGTCACACAAACAGCCACGGTGATGGGTATCCAGCAGCAAAACGCCTCTCACTATCTCAAGCTCGCACGAGATAAGATTAGAAGTGAGCTCAAACGTAAAGAGGGCACTGCTACAAGCGGTGCTCCTGCTTACCTGACAGCGGCGCCCATTGGCGCAGTTTTGTCAGGAGCAATGGGTCAAGAAGCAGCTGTCAGCAGCCTTGGCAATACTGCCTGGGCCAACCAGGCGGTAGAAAAATGCATTGTCTACCTGAACGGCGTGCTGCTGAAAACCAGAATTCTCGATGCCCTCAGAAAAGCCGCACTGCTTGCTTTGTTGGCCCTCTTTGTTACCGCGGTAGCCTTGTTTGTGGTGGGGCTTTGGAACGGCGGTGTGTTTGATCAGGGGCAGAGCGCAAGCAGCACGGCTGTTTTAGCTGCAGAAGGTGAGATACTGTTCACAGGCGGAGACGCTACGTATTTCCATCTCAACCCAGAGCAGGCATCGCCCTTAACGAGCAGCACTCATGGCCAGCTGACAGTGCTTGGCTGGGAAATCACCAGTATGGATGGGAGAACTGTCCTGTTCAGCGGTACCGATGCTGATGTTTCTGCAGCCTTTGCAGCGATGAAACTCGAGAACATGGAGGGAGAGTTTTTGCTGAGCTACTCTCTGGTAGATGCTCGGGGCAGGTACTATGCGCTTAATTCTAACTTTATCATTCGCACAAGCTAAGTGTTTCATGAGGTGTCAAGTGAGGGAATGTATAACTTGACACCCGCGTCCACGTGACAGGTTTGTTATCAGGTTTCAAGCTTGTTGAGGAAGGTCTTGAGGCGTTCGTGTTGGGGATTGTCTACGAGGTCCTTGGCTCGGCCTTGTTCTACGATGAGACCCTCGTCCATGAAGATGATGCGGTCGGCTACCTCGCGGGCAAAACTCATCTCGTGTGTGACGATGACCATAGTCATGTGCTCGGCGGCCAGGGTACGGATAACGCGGAGGATCTCTCCGGTGAGCTCAGGATCAAGGGCGCTGGTGGGTTCATCAAAGTAGAGGATCTCAGGCTTGAGTGCCAGTGCGCGGGCAATGGAAACTCGCTGCTGTTGTCCTCCGGAGAGCTCGCAGGGCATGGCCTTGTCTTTGCCTTGCAGACCCATCTTATTAAGCAGGGCTTCGGCCTCGGCGAGCACCTCGCTCTTGGCGCGCTTTTGCACGTGAATCGGCGCGTCGGTGACGTTCTTGATTACCGAGTAATGCGGAAAGAGGTTGAAATCCTGAAAAACCAGGCCAAACTTCATGCGCACTTCTTGCAGAACCTTGGCAGAGGCATAGACCATCTGCCCCTGTTCATCACTTTGAGCGATGGGTTGGCCGTCGTAGCTGAGGATGCCGCCGTCCAGGCGCTCAAGCAAAGTGGCGCAGCGCAGCAGGGTTGACTTTCCGCTGCCCGAAGGCCCAATGATGGCAACCGCCTCACCGGTGTCCACGCTGAGGGAGATGTCATGCAATACCTCAGTCTCCCCAAAACTCTTGCGGGCATGCTCAATGCGCAGTATGTTGGTCTTTTTCTTACTCATGGTAGTAGGCAAAGGCTTTCTCAACGCGTTCCATGATAAAGGCAACCAGCGCGTTGAAGGCATAGTAGAAAATGCCCGCAATCAAGAAGGCTATGAGGTTGCCCTGGCTTGAAACGATAGCCCGCGCCTGGGTGAACATCTCGGCAACACCCAGAGTAAAGGCCAGGGCTGTGTCTTTGACCAGGGTGATTATCTCGTTGGTCATCGGTGGGATGATGCGCTTGAGCACCTGCGGAAAGATGATGCGGATAAAGGTCTGGGAGCGAGTATAACCCAGCACCGCCGCAGCCTCGTGTTGCCCCCGCGGGATGGATTCAATGCCGCTGCGATAGATCTCGCCAAAATAAGCTGCATAGTTGAGGATAAAGGCGATGAGCGTTGCGGTGATGCGATAATCCTGCCCCATTTGGAGCCCAAAGAGGAGAAAGGGCCCAAAGTAAACCACAAAGAGCTGCAAAATGAGCGGTGTTCCCCGCATTATGGAGATGTAAAACCGCACCAGCCAGCGGATGGGCGCAATCTTGGACATGCGGCCAAAGGAAACCAAAAGACCCAGGGGAAGTGATCCCACCAGAGTGAAGAAGAATATCATGAGGGAAGTCAGCGCCCCAAAGGCAAGCATCCCTACGATGGTCTCAAGTGTCATTGAAGGCCTCTACACTCTGTTGCTAGTAAGAGATTGGACATGAACCGGCCACCGGGGCAACTCGATTCATGTCCAATCATTTTAGCGGTTACTTGCTTATGAATGTGCCGCCATCTGGAAAATCGCTACAGGCCTGTCAATGGCAATGGCATCAACCGTGCCTTGGTCCAGCTCAAGGAAGGCAGTGTTGTACTCCGGAATAGTGCGCAGTTCCTTGAAGGTCTTGGTGAGCTCGGGCATGTCATCGTTCAAGGCGTAATAAGCCGCACTGTTTGACTGAGCCATCACTACCTTGCCCTCAAGATCAGCAAAGTTCTTGATGCCGGAGTCAGCCAGCACCACAAACACCTGGGTGTTGTCCATGTAAGGCTTGGTGAACAGATATTGCTTTTCTCTGTCGGCCGTGATGGTAAAGCCGTTCCAGATGCAATCGATATTGCCGGAAGCCAGCTCAGCATCCTTGAGATCCCAGTTGATGGGAACAAGCTTGATATCCCAATCATTGCGCTTTGCAACCTCGGCGGCCATGTCCAGATCAAAGCCGGCAAAGTTGCCGTTATCATCAACATAACCATAAGGCGGAAAGTCCTGGTCAAAACCTACCAGCAAAGTGGTTCTGTCCCACGTGGGCTTTTCTTTGACATCGGTCTCAGTGAGGACAAAGGCGTCAAAGTTGATGCCCTGGTCTGCGTACTTCTCTGCAATCTTCTTAACGGTGCCATCGTTGTACATCTCCACAATGGTGTACTCAACTATGTCGCGAAGATCCGAGTCATCCAAACGAAAACCCACGCCATACTGCTCTGTGGTGATGTTCTCATCAAGTATCACATACTTGACGTTGCCTGAGCTGGTTCCGCCGCCGCCGCTACAGCCAACCAAGGCAAGCGAAAGGCCCATCATCAGTGCAACGAGAACCGCCGTTACTTTACGTGCTTTCATGTTCTTCCTCCATTTTTTTCTCTCTCTTTTTTACTACATCACAATAATGCGACAAATCAGCAGTATAGCGCGATTATTGACAAATCTCTACGAAATGAAAGAACCGATATCCACTTGATACCTGACCGGGCTGTGGAACAGAGGGACGGGGTTGCTGTCCCAGATTGGAACAGGGGGACGGGGTTGCTGTCCCAGATTGGAACAGGGGGACGGGGTTAGTGTTCCAATTTGACC
>WRBR01000099.1 GCA_009784425.1 Coriobacteriia bacterium
ATCCTAAAGTCTGAGGGCAGGGCAAAGGTGAGGGGGATTAACTCGGGCTCTTCTTGCCCCAGGGTCCCGGACTCATCTGCCGGGGAATCCACTGCATAGTCGGCGCTGTCAGAGCTCAGCGGCGCATCAAGGAGCGAGGGCACCGACACAATCACGGCAATGATGACCAAGCAGGCCGCCGCAGCCACGGTCATGAACGTGGCGAGGCCTCGGCTTTTGCGCTTAGGTCGCTGTGCCTGCTGGCCCATGAGTGCCCTGACGGTTTCCTCCGCGCGGGGCAGCAGATAGTCCGCGCCCTGCTGGCGCATCGCCTCGTCCTCGGCTAAGAGCGCGCGGCCATACTCCTCAGACCACGCCTCTGCCAAGCGCTCTGCGTCTCTGTTAGACAGCTGCTTCATTAATCATTTCCGCCAGTTTCTTTCTGGTGCGATGCAGTTGCACCGTCACGTTGTTTTCAGTGATTCCCATTTGTGCCGCTATTTCTCCGTGCGAGAGGTCATGCGAGTACTTGAGGATAAAGATCGTCCGTTGCTTTTCATCAAGCCGGTTGACTATGAGGTAGAGCTGCTCTGCGGAGAGCTTGCTCATGACCTCTGCCTCAAGGTCAAGCGGGTCTGCCGGCTCATCGTAGACCCCATTTTCCTGGCCGTTTTCAACCAGCACGGGGCCTGCCGAGCGCTTCTTTACCATTGTAAGCGCCACATTGCGGGCAATGGTTCCGAGAAAAGCAACGGTGCGCGGCGAGTCCGGATCATCAATCTTGTGCAGATTGCGGTACACGCGAATGAAGGTCTCGCTCACCACATCCTCGGCTTCCGTAGGGTCACGCAGTATCTCCCAAGCCTTGTAATACAGGAGATTCTTGTACTTGCGGTACAGATATTCAAATTTGCTCGCTTCGCTGATATCAGCGAAGGCAAATATCAAGATCACGCGCTTCCCTTCTCCTTGAGAGGCCACTCACTACATATAACCTCAGTGGTGACAATAATATTACACCAAGCCCTTCTCGCCTGTACCAAAGGTCTCACTCATCCTATTGATGCCAGTCCGTACGTCAGGGCGCCTTCTCGCCTGTACCAAAGGTCTCACTCCACGATTTTGACAGTTTTTGCCTGAAAACGCGCCCTGTGTAGTACTTTTTCTGAGCGCAGAATGCCGCCCTTCTGTGATCCGCGCGATCTAGCTGGGGTTTAACACGCCAAAAAAAGCTGAATCAAATATCTAGCTGAAAAAACTACTACACAGGGCGCGTTTTCAGGCAAAAACTCAGTTTTTTATGGAATGAGACACTCGAGAGGGGAGCTGAGTCGCTTTCTCCGTCCCCAGTGAGTCACTTTGGGACACCAGCCCCGTCACTCTGTCCCAAGGAGTCAGTTTCCCCGCCCCTGTGGCTCACTCACTAGGCCGTCTATATGAGAGCCGGCGAGGCGTTCGAGGGTTTCGCACTTCTTGAGGGCATCGTCCAGGGACGTTCCGCAGACGAGCATGCCGTGGTTTTCCATGATGCAGGCCTGACTTTGCTTGAGGGCCGCGAGCGCGT
Organism: Coriobacteriia bacterium; assembly: GCA_009784425.1. Classification (GTDB taxonomy): domain Bacteria; phylum Actinomycetota; class Coriobacteriia; order Coriobacteriales; family UBA8131; genus WQXH01. The sequence continues at coordinate 1,544 of WRBR01000099.1, forward strand.
TTTTGGCGAGGCGTTTTGAGCCGGGGAGAGCGTATTTGGCAAGCGTAGCGTCTCCGCCGAGGAGTTCCCGGCTGGCTTCATCGGGGGCAACAACCGGCTTGTGCGCAGCGGCAAACGAGCTGCAATTAACCGGATGACTGTGAATGACGCAATTAACGCCGGGCTTTGACTTAAGCAGCTCAGCGTGGATGATCTTCTCTGAGGTGGGCTTGAGCTTGCCCTCGTATTCTTGCGTGTGCAGGTTTACGCGGACGATGTCAAAGGGAGTGAGCAGGTCATACTCCAGCCCCGAGGGAGTGACGAGCATGAATTGCTCATCAAGGCGGAGGGATATGTTGCCCCAGGTTCCCTGAACCAGATTTTTCTCCAGCAGGCTGAGACCCGTCTTAATGATGGCCTGCCGCGCCGCCATTTCGTCTGCAGGTATCTTACGCGTGAAGTCTTCGAGGGTCTGGTGCACCGCCTTGCTCTCCATCTGGGAGTATTTCCTCTTGTACACGAGGTGCATGAGCCAGGCCTCTCTGCGCTTGATTGGCTTGGCTCCGCCGAGGAGCTCTGCCTCCCAATACACCTTGGCCGACTTTTCCAGCACCAGCAGTGCTGCCGTTGTGTGAGCCGCGCTGCTGCCTGCTGCGAGCAGTCCCACGCCTTGGGATTTAGTTTTGACGAGGCAGGCGCCGCCCTTGGCGAGTGCTTTTTGCAAGCCGCGTTCGTCCGCTTCATCCACAACAGGCGCGTGAGTGCCAACAACCTGCGCCATGTCGTCCAGCACCGGCGGAATGCGCTTAAACTCCCCGGCGAGCGCCGCCCGGCTCTCAGACCGAGCCCAGATAACAATGTTGAGCTTGGGTGGTGGTACAGGGGGGACGGGGTTTGGTGGTACAGGGGGGACGGGGTTGGTGTACCACTTTTTGCCGAGGCAAAAAGTGGTACACCAACCCCGTCCCCCCTGTACCACCAAGCCCCGTCCCCCCTGTACCATCAAGCCCCGAGTAACACACACATCAACAAGCGCAATGCCGCTTTGTAGCTTGCGCACGCAATCTTCAACTAAATCAGTATGCTGCTTATCCATATTATTCCTCGGCGATACACGCCTTCGTCTGCTCTGAGTACAGCCAAGGCTAATAGTACCAGCTAGCCTGCGCATTCTCAAAGGCAAATTCTGTGCTACGCTACTGCCTAACACGTTGATGCTTTGCCGGGCGCTAAAAGCCTGGCCCCGTAGTCATAAGGAGGTAGACTATTTCTTGCCCACATAACATATCGATAGAATGCCCTTGCACGTATTCGTGCGACAAACATGGTAAGTGCTGCGCCTGCATTGCCTATCATCTGCCCAGCGGCGCGTTTCCGGCCTGCTTCTTTTCGCCTGAAGGCGAGCGGCTCTACAACCGCAGCTACGAGGCGCTCAAAAAAGACAGGGAGAAGTGATGCTCAGAGAATTCAAACTCAAAACCAATGCGGAGGATCTGCATAGCATTACCCAGCCCGTTGCTGAGGCGGTGCGGGAGAGTGGCGTAGGGGAGGGTATCTGCGTGGTGTACTGCCCGCATACCACCGCAGGCATCACCATCAACGAAAACGCCGACCCAGACGTAGTAACAGACCTGCTCCTTGGCCTGAGGAAGGCCTTCCCCGACAGGCCGGAGTTTTGCCACGACGAGGGCAACTCAGCCGCACACCTCAAAGCCAGCGCCGTAGGCCTAAGCGTTACCATTCCCATTGCGGACGGCAGGCTGCTCCTTGGCACCTGGCAAGGAGTCTACTTCTGCGAATTCGACGGCCCCAGAAACCGCACCTACTACGTGCAGGTCAGCTGAGTTATAGATGAGCGGAAAAAAGGAGCTTTGACAGAAATCCACAACTTTTTGTGCAGAAATTGCGTTTGTCTATGTCCTTTAGGGCAAACAGCAGCTCAGTGAGCATAAAAATGTTGCACATGCAACAAAAAAGGGCGCTTTTAGGCTCTCAGCTAGGGTTTTTGCGGAAAAACACATAGACAAACGCAATTTCTGCACAAAAACTTGAATAAACCTGCCAAGAGGTGCTGGGCACGTGGTCCTCTGCCTCACCCATGTGACAAATAACGGACATCTAAGTTGCTAGGATTGACTCACTCTTCAGGCAATCCAACACCAAGATACGGAGGCAGTGCAATGCTTCGGAAAATCAGCAACTTCTTTGATCGTCATCCGGTAATCAGTGGCCTCACCTTCTTGATTATCTACTTTGGCGGCATGTTCATTAATTAAAAGGAGGCTATACTACGAGCTAGCAGAAAGCAAAGGAGTTTTGCATGTGCGCCCATGTTGTTATGGTGCCTCAGATGATTATTGAAGAGATTGTGAAGGAGATTGAACGTCAGAATCTCGCCAACGCCCTGGCAGACTGGCCGGCGAGAGTTCAGCCTGCGCCAAAGCTGGAGAGTCAGGGGGACGGGGAAAGTGACTCACTGAAGCATGCCTTTCCCAAGTCTGAGGTGCCCATCATCGTGCCTGATGCAGAGGCACGTCTCACCACCAAGGTGATGACCTGGGGTTACCATGTTTCATGGAGCAAGCAAGTGGTGTTCAACACCCGGTTTGACACCGCAACCAGGCCCGGGCGCAATATGTGGGCTGAGTCGCTTGCTGAGAGGCGCTGCGTGGTGCCAACCTACGGCTTTTATGAGCCGCACAAAAGCGAGACTTTCATCAATCCGCGCTCGGGCAAGCCAAACAAGCAGCAATACTACTTTACCTCGCCTAGCTCGGCAATTCTGTTCATAGCAGGGGTTTTTGAGGGAGACCAGTTCTCGCTCATGACTACCGAGCCCAACGCAACCATGCTCCCCATACACAACAGGATGCCCGTAGTTCTACAGCCCAAAGAGCTCGACACCTGGCTCTTTGGCGAGTACCTCTCCCTGGAGGACAGGAGCGCGGTTGACCTAATTGCAACAAAGCAAGCCCGCTAAACAGGCGGCGGGGGATCAATCGGCTCAAGGATAACGGCAACGCCGTAGGCTACCACGCCGCCGCCGGTTGTTGCCATGCTCTCGTTGTTTTAACGCATCCCAACTACCGCATTGGCGCCCCTGTAGGCAGCGTTAACGCGCGAGCGTCACATTGCAGGATGGTGGGATTTGGTTATACTGATTGAAAGCAATCTAATAACAAGGAGGAATTATTATGGCGGTTTGTTCAAGATGCGGTATTCAGGTTGGGGATGGGGTTCAGTTTTGTCCGTCTTGCGGGACTTCTATGGCTGTTGGCGCGCCGGTAGCCGCAGATCCGGCTCAGCAGGCTTATCAGGCACCACCAGCACCACCAGCTCCAGCACCAGCACCGCAAGCGCCCCCGGCACAGGCCCCACCGGCCTACCAGGCACCTCCCGCACAGCAGCCCTATCAGCAAGATCCCGCGCAGCAGGGCTATCAGGCTCCGCCGCAAAATGACGTTGAAGCGAACAAGGGCATGGCAATCCTCGCCTATATCATCTTCTTTATCCCCCTCATCGCCGGCACCTACAAGACCTCGCCGTTTGTCAAGTTCCACACCAACCAGGCAATCATACTCGTCATCTGTAATTTCTGCTTTATGGTTGCTATGGGCATACTGATTACCGTACTCGCACTCACACCCTTAGGATTCTTATCCTTCTTCATATCGATTCTCTACTTTGCACCTTTAGTCTTTGTCATTATTGGCATCGTCAATGCTGCCAGCGGCAAGTTCGAAAAACTGCCGCTCATCGGCGAGCTCTTTAACTTCCTCAAGTAGTCTTTCCCAAGAAAACTGAGCCACCCGGCTCAAAGAAATGCCTGCTGCCTGTCTCACTAGACGGGCAGCAGGCTTAAGCAGTAGCCGCTCTAGATTGCGGTGGGCTAGTGCGGCTACTTGCTGGCAGCGATTTCAGCAATGGCGGCGAGGTCGCGAGCCGGGGTGGTAATGGGGTGCAAATCAAACATATCAACCAAAACGTTCAAGAACGTCTCGCTGAAAAAGGCGGGCAGGCTTGGCCCAATATAGATGTTCTTGATGCCAAGCGAGAGCAAGGTCAGCAAAATGCACACGGCCTTTTGCTCATACCACGACAAAACAAGCGTGAGTGGCAGGTCATTTACGCCGCACTCAAAAGCCTCGGCAAGGGCAAGGGCAACCTGAACCGCGCCGTAGGCATCGTTGCACTGGCCCATGTCGAGGATACGGGGAAAGGGTCCAATGGTGCCGATGTTGAGGTCGTTAAAGCGAAACTTGCCGCAGGCGAGGGTGAGAATCACCGTATTGCTCGGCGTTTGCTTGACAAAGTCGGTGTAGTAGTTGCGCCCGGGCTTGGCACCATCGCAGCCGCCAACCAGATAAAAGTGCTTGATGGTGCCGGCCTTGACCGCGTCAATGATGGTACCGGCGTTTTCCAAAACAGTGTGCCAGCCAAAGCCGGTCATGACTGAGGTGCCCTCGTTGATTCCCTTCATCTGCACAGGCTCGCTGTAGCCGCCGAGAGCGAGCGCCTGCGCAATCAAGGCAGAAAAGTCCTTTGCGCCCGCCTCGTTTGCCTCAATGTGAATCATCTCGGGAAAAGCCACAACGGAGGTGGTGTAGACCCGGTCAGCATAGCTGGCGCGGGGAGGCATAAGGCAGTTAGTGGTGAAGAGGATGGGCGCAGGCAGGCCGTCAAATTCTTTTTGCTGGTTTTGCCAGGCCGTGCCAAAGTTGCCCCTGAGGTGGTCGTACTTTCTGAGCTCCGGGTATCCGTGCGCCGGCAGCATCTCGCAGTGTGTGTAGATGTTAACGCC
>WRBR01000100.1 GCA_009784425.1 Coriobacteriia bacterium
GCCTCACGTACCGTCTATGCACAGTGGCGTGCGATACCTGCTGTGACCTTCAACTTGAACTACACTGGGGCACCCGCCGCACAGGCAATCTCACTCGGGCAGGAAACAACGCTCGGTGATAACATGCCCGCCAATCCAACCAGAGCAGGCTTCGTCTTCACAGGATGGTTCAGCGCAGCTAGCGCAGGTACGGCATTTACGGGAAGCACAGCAGTAACGGCCTCACGCACTGTCTATGCCCAGTGGAGAGCGATACCTAACGTGACCTTCAGTCTGAACTACACAGGAGCGCCTGCTGCTCAGGTCATCTCACTCGGGCAGGAAACAACGCTCGGTGATAACATGCCAGCTTACCCAGCCCGAGCAGGCTTTTACTTCACCGGCTGGGACACAAGAGCTACCGGCGCAGGTACGGCCTTCACTGCAAATACAACTGTGACGGCTAACATAACTGTCTATGCCCGGTGGGCAGCAGGCATCCAGCCCTTTGCAGCAGACGCATCGCTTGCGGTAGAAGAGGGCTTCAAGCTGGAAGAAGAGCAGCCTCACGAGACGCCCATTATCGATACCGACACTGTGCCTACTGAGACCAACCAGGATTCTTTCCCTGCGGGTATCAGTGAATATACCTTCCCAGCAGAGGCCTATCAAAGCCCACTCGCAGCAGAGGCTGAGTACTATCAGAATGCCCCGCAAATCGTGTTACCCTATCCAAGCGGGGGGACAACCGTCATCACCTTGGGCGGAAGCAACACTGCTTCGCCTCAAAGTGAAAGCGCCAGTGTCCCTGCGGCAGAGGTCTCTCTCGCGCAGGAAGCTGCCGAGGCTCAACTGATGCCGGTAGGCCTCGGAGGAGATGACAGCAAAGCTGCTGCTATACTCATAGCACTTTCTGCACTCTTTGCTGCATTGTTTATTGCCTTTGCTGTGATCATGATCAACCATGGCAGCAAACCAGCAAGGTCGTCTGCATCTGCTCGCTCATCTAAGAAGAAGGGGGCAAGCAAGAGATAGGAACTAGTGGTATAAGTTGATTAGCAGGGGCGGTCGCAAGATCGCCCCTTGCTGATTTAGGAGGGGGTGCAGTATCAGCAAGTTCACTGACTGGGTCGTTAGCGTCAACTAAGCCGATATCGGCTTAGTTGACGCTAACATACAACGTACCTCGAGAGAGTTGATGAGTAAGCGGACACTAGGCCGAAGTCGGTCTAGTTGACGCTTACGATAAACCCTTTCGCTCGCGCTTCTGTCGTTCTAACCAACGGATACCTGCACCTCTGCGATAGCCCAGAATAATCGCACCGCAGCTGATACAATAGGCGATACGATATTCTGAGGAAAGGCAGGCGAATGACGATAGATGAATTGGAACTTGATGCCCTTCTCCGCGCAGAGACCGACAACAGAGAGTTCAAAGAATCCCTCAATTGGGAGCGACCAAAGGGTTGGCTGAAATCTGTCAGCGCGTTTGCCAATAGTTCAGGTGGAAAGATCCTCATTGGAGTTGACGACAGCGGAACAGTGGTTGGCATTAACGACCCGCAGCTTGCTATAAATAAGATAAGTGAACTGATTGGCAGTTGTGTTGATCCACTACCAGATTATTCCGTGGATATTTTCGAGCATAAAGGCAGGGCAATCATTGTTCTTGACGTGCCCCCGGGCGATGACTGTCCTTATTTCTATATGCGGGATGGGGCTCAGCAAGCGTTTGTGCGCTCAGGAAGCACCTCTGTTCCTGCGACAGGCCAACAGTTGAGATCTCTGGCACTGCTCGGGTCGAATGTGCATTTTGATGAATTGGTCACAACTTCTAAAAAGGAAAGCTACAGCTTCGACATTCTCAAAGCCACCTACTACGAGCGAACCCGGAATGCCTTTGAAGAAAGCGACTACGAATCGTTTGGCCTGATTACCAAAGATGGATTCCTCACAAATGCTGGAGTACTCCTTGCAGATCAATGGATACTAAGGACTAATCGCATCTTCTGTACTCGATGGAAGGGTTTGTATAAATCAAGCTCATCTGAAGAAGTCCTAGATGACCACGAATACGAAGGATGTCTCCTAAGGCTACTGAGAGAAGGACTTGCGTTTGTAGACAGGAACAATCTCAAACCGTGGATAAAAACTCCCGGACCCAATAGAATTGCGAATCACAGCTATGTGGAACGTGTGGTAGAAGAGGCTCTGGTAAACGCTCTAATCCATCGTGATTATACGATTGGTGGGGCAGAGGTGACAATCTTCATTTTCGATGACAGGCTAGAGATCACCTCTCCTGGGAGTAAGGTTGATGGCAGGTTGCCTGAAGACGTGGATGTAACAACGGTCTCCAGTGAGAGACGCAATCCAATTATCGCTGACCTGTTCCAGAGAATGGATCTTATGGAACGTCGTGGCACTGGTCTGCGGCTCATCCGCGAGTGCACAGAGCAGGCTCCGAATTATAAAGAAGAGTTCAAGCCGCAGTTCATCGACGATGGACACAATTTCAAGGTGATTCTGTGGAATATGAACTATGACGAAGAGCAAGTTACAGCGCAAGTTACAGCGCAAGTCACAGCGCAAGTCACAGCGCAAGTCAAGGCGAGACAGGCAGAGATTCTGGAATTCACTGAAACTCCAAGGACACGACAGGAGCTACAAGAATTCTTGGGTTATACCGCAAGAGAGCATTTCAGGTTGGAAATACTCAATCCGCTGCTCGAAGCTGGCCTTCTAGAGCGGACAATCCCCGACAAACCGAATAGCCGCCTCCAAAAGTATCGTCGCGTTAAATAACGACTTTTAGGGAACGAGACAGTGGGATAGAGGGACGAGGCTGGTGTCCCACTTTTGTTTTAAAAAAAAGTGGTACGCCAGCCTCGTCCCTCTGTCCCAGCGGTGCAGCAAGCTCGTCAGACCGAAAAACGCGATATTGCATTAACTCACAAAAACAGTTAGAATACGCAATATGGCAATCACAGTCGACAACAATACCGCGGCAGTCGAAAGGCCTCTGGTCAAAGCTCCACAGGCAGCTGACTGGGCGTTGTCTCATGGGATGAGCTCGCTCACAACTAGTGAAGCTGCAGAAATGTTGGGAACCACAGCAAGTCAGGTGCCACAGCGGCTGTCGAGCGCAAAAAAACGTGGGGAGTGGATGACTCCAGCGCGTGGTCTTTGGATTCCCGTGCCACCTGAATACCGTACTTGGGGAGGATCTCCTGCCGTTGAGTTTATCGACGCCATGATGGCACACCTGAACACCCACTACTACGTGGGCTGGTTGAGCGCTGCGGCAATACATGGCTCAGCCCACCATGCTCCCCAGGTAACCCAGGTTGCTGTTTCGCGGATGATACGTTCCAGGGTGGTAGGCCGGGTTAGGCTTGAGTTCTTCATCCGCAGCAGCATCAAGCAGCTTCCCGTAGTTTCCAAAATGGCACGTTCAGGGAGTTACAGGGTGTCGAGTGCTGAAGTGACTGCTCTCGACCTTTGCGCTAACGTCAAGGAATGTGGAGGCATTGATAATGTAGCAACTGTTATGGCTGGCTTGGTAGATGCCGCTGAAGTTTCAATGCAGGGAATACTTGATGCAGCCGCCCACTACTGCCCTGCCGCAATTCGCCGTCTAGGCTGGCTTCTTGAAAACCACACCGAGCTGCCAGTATCTGACGATTTACGTGCATATGCCAGTAACCTGACGGAGACCCCCTCACTCCTTGATCCACTGAGTAGGCCTGGCGGCAAGCTGGATAGCAGATGGATGCTTCGCCTCAACACCAATGTGGAGGCAGAGGAATGATGGTACGGGAGTGACGGGGCTTGGTGTACCAGTGAGTCACCTTCCCCGTCCCCAGCTGACTTCTGACCGTATTCTTCGCTGCGCTCAGGATGACAGGGGGCGAGTGGGGCAGGGAACTGGTACAGGGGACGACTGAGACAAGAGACCGGCTCCTGTTCCCCTTGAGATATGCATAAGCAGAGAGGCAATGCTACACAATGCGATGCAAGACATCCAGATTGAGTTGGTAGTGCACTTCACGGCCAACTCTCTCTCTTTCTAGCAGGTTAAGAGCAGAGATTTGTTCCAAGCGCTTCATCATAGTTGGCCTGGTTACTCCAAAGACGCTCATGAGTTCTTTGATGATAATCCCGTCACCAGAAAACATACGAGCCTGCAAGAGAATGTGAGCTAGATCATAGAGAGTGCTGTCTCCAGCAAGAGTCTCAACTTTGAGGAGATACTCACTGTTTATCTTGAGCAACTCTTTCTTTTCTGCAAGCGCAGTTACGATGTCACTAACTGCATGGTGAATTACATCGAGGAACATAAACACAAAGGGGGTGAGGTCTCCTCTATTCAAGACATCATTGCATGTGTTAAAGCCCTTGTAGTACCTTTCAATGGATTCAGTGATTGCATAAGATAACCTCAGGCCAACAAGTGGTTCATATTCTCTCATCAACAGCGCGCTGCTCATGAAGCGATTAAGGCGCCCGTTGCCATCATAAAAAGGATGAATATATCCAAGCAGGTAATGGAAAATTGCAGCCTTTATTGGCAGGTCAACCTCTTGGCTGCTCAGAAAGTGAAGCGCTGAAGTCAGAGTCTCCTCGATTTTAGATTCCGGGAGAACCCCACGATGAATCTCATCCCCAGCTGGGCCGTAGACACTCACTGAGTCTTTTCTGAAAAGACTACCGTCGGGTGCATTCTTTGGGTTGTCAGAAGTCACCTCAAATAAAACCAGGTCATCATAGAGGGCCCTGATATCTTTGGGGGTGTCAATCCGCACTTCTTCTCTCTGGATTAGCATGTTGTACTTGTTGACGAGTCCAAAAAAGCGCTTTTTCTTATCTTGTTTTTCGAGATTGCGCAATATCTTGCCTATTTCTTTTCTTGAGCTATTGACGCCCTCAATTTCATTGGTAAGCACAATCTCGTCGATCAACGTGCGCTCTGTGTATTGCCGGATAGCGCGACCGGGAAGCTGTTGAGTCAACTCCAGAATTGCTTTGTCAGCCTTTGCAATTTGGAGCATTAGGACATAAAGAGCATCATCCAGATAAAAAAATGCCCGACTACCATTAATCTCAAAGTCAAGGTGTACTGCCTTAGTGCTTAAAAATCGCTCTAAGTAAAGCGCCTCGGCATCTGCGCCCTGCGCATGAAAGGCCTTTTTTAGTGTTAAGTAAGACATAGAAAATTCTTTCACTCAAGCAAGACATAGAACCAAATATGTAAAATTATACCCCAATATTTTATATATAGTGTGTTCAAGTCTCGGTTTTCGAAAGGTTTTTCAGTGAGTTTTGGTGTGAGGCAGGGCGTGTTCTATGGGGCGGGACAGGGGACAGGCTCCTGTCCCACCTAACGGCTGGCTCACCCGGTAACGGTTAAAGTGTCGAATGGTAACAGTTTACTTAATTACGCGTTAAAAAGTAATATTTTGGTGCTTTTTTGACCCTTTACCTTATAGAGACAAAGGGTGAATTTGTTGATTAGGTAGACGCAAGGTTCAATGAGTATGAGACAGAAGCCAAAAGATTATTCTGACCAAGCCATGATGGCTGGGGAAGGCGACGAGACTTTTAAGGGGGCCTCGTTTAACTCTCTAGTCACTGCTGGTTTTGCTGCTTCTATTGACAATGTCATTGACACCAGCAAGCAAGAGGCCCTGTGGCAAGGCTGTTTAGAAAAAGCCCCGGAAATCACAACGATTGCAGCGGCGCTCTGCGCAAAGCAAAGTGCCTTCAAAACAGTGGTGACCGGAACCGCGGCAATTGTTGTGGCTCTGGGCGCAGGCTTCTCGTTGATTTGGTCTACCATTCAGTATCAGGAGAGTTCTCCTGTAATCATGGAAGCCCTGCAGCCGCTTTTCATTCCTGAGAGCGTGGAGATTTACTTTGTCAATGGCAATCCCGCCCTGCCAGAGATTTACAATCCTCATCAGGCAACTATTGAGCTGAGCGAGGGGGTGGCGCAAGAGTGGTGCATTCTGGATTCTGCTCAAGGGGTCGTTACCCAGGGGGCGGGGGCGGTCATTGGACCGAGGGCATTTGAAGGTCTGGTCAATGGAGTCTATCAAATCAAATGGACAGTAGCCGATGAAGATGGCAACATTGGGTATGCGTACCGCGAGTTTATTATTGAAAAGTAAGTGTGGAACAGGGTGGAACAGGGGGACGGGGTTAGTGTGGTACAGGGGGGACGGGGTTGGTGTGGAACAGGGGGACGGGGTTAGTGTACCAATTTGACC
>WRBR01000101.1 GCA_009784425.1 Coriobacteriia bacterium
GCCGGTCAATGGCAGTGATAAGCGCCGGCCCGGGGCTGACCCCGTCAGAGAAAATGTAATTGCCGTCTGCATTGATGATAATCTGCGCGTTAATACGCTCAGAGCCAGGCGCAACCGGTTCCATAGATTTAGCGAGGCGCTGCGGGTTATAGGTCACCACATCGGTGGCGCTCTCAAATATACAGGCATCAGGATTGGCTGTGTTCACGGCCAGACGGGCAACGTTGTTAAAGCTGGTAGGCGCAACAATGACATTGGGATTGGTGAGCTGCATTTGATAGTGGGCTACAAAATTATGCTTCTGGGCAAACCAGTTTACGGGGGACTGCGGAGCCGCTCCCATCGGCAGGCCATTAGGATAGGTGCCCGCGTACATCTGCCAAGTGGGACTGCTAAGGCTTATGCTAAAGGTGTTGGTGCCCAGGTTCACGTCGCTTGACGGCTGGTAGTAGGTGGGCGAGCCAGCCAAGGTATCAACCACATAAAAGGAGCCGGGCACATAGGCAAGCCCCGCATCAAAGGTATCAGTGTAAAGCGGCGTGCTGCCCGCCTGCAACAAAGGCGTGGGTCTGGGGGAGAAGTTGCCATTGATTTTGACCGAATAATTGAAAAGCGCGGGGTTAGAGGTAGTGGAGCTGGTTTTGATGAGCGGCCAGTAATCGTTGACATTGACGCCGCCTACGGAGTTTCCGGTGGCGCCGATGTCGGGCTCACCCGTGCTGTTAATCAGGTACACCGCATTGGATATAAAGCCTGTTGCGGGGTTGCTCTGCATGGCGGTGACGTACGCATCGCTCAGATAGATGGTGTACGACAAGGTCAGGGTTATTGCCTGGTTGTATTGCCAGTAGGCATCGGTGGGGCCACCGGGCACCGGCACATTGGTGGTGCCAAAGAACATGCGCCAGGAGTTGATATAGAAGGGTTCTGGCCCTGAGTACTCAAGAGCAGGGACAGCCGTTACCCCAGTGGAGTCATCAATGGCAATAATGCTCAGATTATCGGGCACATTGGGAACAAAGGTCAGGGGGCCACTGGGGAGAAGCCCCAGGGTGTCGTAGAGATAGAGGGGCTCGCCCATGAGATTAGCAGGTACGTGCACCACAGTGGTGTAGTCAACCCAGTAGCTCTCTCCCAAGGGACCTACGGACAGGCCAGGCTGTCCGCAAATGCCTGAGGTGGTCTTTTCGATATCAACATGACCGGCAGAAACCGGCACCTGACTGGTGGTGTTAAATTCTGTTCCGTCGGGGAAAGTGTAGATAACCTCGTTTTGATATATATCTGTGGGCATGCCCTGCACCGGCGCTGAAACAGTGGTGCTGTAGGTCATGACAACCTCGTAGATTGCTCCAACATCAGATGCCGGAGGCAATTCAAACAAAAAGCTGTAGGTGTAGCTGTAAAAGTAACCGGTGAGCGGGGCGGGGGCAGTGCTATCAAAGTCAGCCGCAGTGCCGTCATATATCACATTGCCGAGATTATCGTAAAACTGCACCGTGATATCACTGTCAGCAGGAAGCATCAAGCCTGAGCCCAGAAAGTCGGTTATGGTACCGCCGTTGAGCTCTATGGAAACGCCGTCTCCTACGGTAATCGACCAGAGTATTGAGTTACTAATAGAGTCGAATGAGCCGGTCTTGACCAGGTGAAGCTCTCGCTTGACGTGGTCGTTGGTTGTGTCGGTGACATCAGAGACGCCGCTGCCTCCCACGGTGACTGCGTTGTTGACAGAAAAGTCGTAGAACATGTTGCTCATGTCTTGAAGCGTCTGCCCTAAGCCGTTGTTGTTATCGATAAGCGTGGGCAAGTGGAGAGAGTACCTGATGGTGATAAAGTCTCCCGGCTGAAGCACCAGCGGCTCGCCCGCAGCATTGGTAAAGGTGCCCGCCGTGAAAGTAGCCGCAGCAGGTGGGATGGTCCAGGTCAACGGCAGGGCGATGAGGTTTGCTGTGTCACCGTTTATGCCATAAAGCGCTCCGGTAAAGGCGTTGTTTGTTGCGGCTGGATTGAGCAGAGTGCTGTTGTTAATCTGAGGCGTGTCTACCAGGGTGAGGTTTGTCACCGGACCACCCAGCGCGGTGATGGTAATCATGTAGTTGATCTGCTGTGTTGCCGGGTTGTACTGAGAGAGCTTATGCATAGAAAGCGATGGCGGCGGCGGTTGCGGCGGCTCTATGGTGCCTATTATGCCGTTACCAAAGTCGATGCTGCCGTCAGCTGCGCCCACGAGTTGCGCAAAGATGCTGAGGGTGACGTTTACGTTGGCGTAGTAATCGATGAAGTTCATGTTGCCCGGCGTTGGATTGCCGTCGAGGTCAACGTTGCCAAACCAAATGGAAACGAGGCCGGAGGTGCTAATCGTATACCAGCCTATGATGGCGTGGCTGGAATGAGAGCTGTAGATGGGTGTCTGGAGAACCGCGTTTTGGATGTTGAGGTCTGCAGGAAGCTGATAGGTAAGCATGCCGTTGGTGTCATACTCCATCTGCAGCTGCGTGGTCTCCCTGAAATTGATGACGAATTCATACGATTGCCCAATGAAGGTGGGGGTTGTAGGGGTTATCAGGGTTCCGTTCATGTCATAGATGCTGACACTGCCAACAAAGTCGCTCAGGTCTGAACTGAGGATGGCAGCAAAAGGCACAATCTCTTCAGTAGCTGCAACTAGCGCTCCCAGCTCTGTGACCGGGTCAATGAGCGAGCCAGCTTCTTCTTCTGAAGCAGCGGAGTCAGAATTCTCCGGCGCTGTAAGTGGCTCTTCTGCGAGGTCATCCGGCTCTAGCGCCTCGGTGTCATCAGTGAGTTCGCCCCCGGTAATGTCATCCAAGGTGGTGTCATCAAAGTTGATGTCTTCAACCAACCCCAGGTTGAAATCCTCTGGCTCCGGCTCGGTAGATTCGGCTAGCGCAATGCCACCGCCAGACAGTGAAAAGCAAAGTGTCAAAGCTAAGATGAGGGCCAGCGCTATACTCCCCAGGCGCTTAGCGGTTGACTGTTTAGAGAGCGTTTGTTTTCCCATAATATGTACCCCCCAGTTTAAGTCAGGGCATGTTTTGCAAAGCCCTCTCATTATAAACTGAACCTGACCGGGGTACAACCTGACAGGTTCCGCTGTCCCATGCTGTCCCCTGTCCCACATAGGTTAAGGCGCTCGCAGGGAATTTCTGCGAGCGCCTTTGCAAGTTGCTGGTTTTAGTTACTGCGAGAAAAACTTGGCATTAATCGTTCGTTTTTGTGGCCTCCAATCCCCTGTCTTGCTTTTCTTCCGCTTCTTTTTCTTCCTGAAGCGCCAGTGATGAGGCGGCTAATGCAATGATGAGCAGCAAGACAAAGGCCAAGGTCCACCAGTCAAACAGCACCATAGGGCACAAGATGTCTTGCGTGAGCAAGAAGAGTACGATGGAAGTTACCATAGCCACCAGGGCAACGAGAGTTACCAGGGGGTACACTTTCTTGCGCACCAGCTCAAATGAGCCTGCCAGCTTGTAGTTTTCTTTTCGTCTGAGCGAGATCCTCAGGATTAGCAACACAAACAACAGCACGTTAATCAGGGTGAGGATGAGGTCTACCAGTGACCAGCTGTGATACCCGGAGGGTGAGACGATTGGCAAGGGGTGCCCCATCGCGTCAACAACGGGTATCCCTTCTTCCCTTGCAGCGGCTGACAGATCATCGGAGTTGAGATGAGTTTCGGGCACATGAGTGACCTGCGAATCTCCCGGAGCATCCGGCACAGTTGGCGCTGAAGGTAGCACGGGTGCGCCGGGTGATTGGGGTGCCGCGGGGCCTGAGGGTGACGCAGGGCCTGAGGGTGACGCGGGTGTATTTGGCGCAGCGGGACTGCTAGGTCCCGCGGGCTTGTGGGGAGCTTGGCTCGGTGGTGCTGGCGCTTTGGGCGGGTCAACGATGGGAGGTAATACAACCGGCGGAAGCGGCGTAACAACCGGCGGCAGCGGTGGAACGACTACTGGCGGTAACGGCGGTAACGGCGGTAACGGTGGTGTGACAACCGGTGGTGTGACGACCGGCGGTGTGACGATCGGCGGTACCGGCGGTACCGGCGGCTCAACAACCGGAGGCTCCGGCGGTGTAATAATCGGAAGCTCGATATAAGGCGGCTCCGGAAGCTTCCAGAGCGCGAGCGACGGCTGCGTCAAATAAGGCACCGGCGACCACATGGCCGTCAGGGACACGTCGCCCACTGGCATGGTAAAGCTCTCGTTTATCCAGTAGGACTCACCGGTGCTCGCCTGCCAGCCGGCAAATGCAAACCCGTCTATTGTCCAGGTGTTGCCCAGGGTAGTAACGGTGCTGCCGGCCACGTGGGGATTAGCTGTGTCCACTACGGCCTCTCCTCCGGTGGCACCGCCGTCTGCGTAAGTCACCGTATACTGGTAATTAGTCAGATACTTAAAGTCGGAGCTGTCAATACCGCTCACAGGCGTGGTCTCCTTGCTCATCACGTAATCGTCAGGATAAACAACGAGACTCTCGTCATTGAAGATTTGACCGTTAACGCCCCAGTAGCGGCCAACTCCAATGTTTGCAGCGAGCTCCGGCTCAAGTTTAACGGGCGACGAGAGCAGGAGAGCCCTGTCTTTGATGCCCTGGAAAACGCCGCCGGAAATGACCTCAAGCGTGCCCTTGTTGGAGCCATTGCTGTCGATTGCTGCCCAGAGCCCTCTAAAGGTACCTCCCGAAACGAGCTTGATTGTGCCATTGTTTTGGATTGCGTCATTTGTTTGTGAGAGGTAGGTACCGCCGGCGATCTCTTCTATTATGCCTCCAGCGTAATTGTAGATGGCATAGTAGTAGCCGCTGAACTCAGGCGTGCCTTCGATAAGCCCAATGGTGCCCACGCTGAGGCAGCCGTGGTTTACGCCGGTAAAGGTACCGCCTGTGATTTGGCCTATCTCGCCCTTGACATCGTTTTGCAGGGCAACTGTTCCCTCAAAAGTACCGCCGCAGATGCAGCCAACCCGGGCCGCGGGGTAAGGGGCTTCGTTGAACAGCAGCAGGCCAAAGTAGGCGCCGGTGAAGCTTCCCCCGCTGATAGTGCCAATGCCGGTAATTTGACCTTCTGAGAGAACCAAAGCCGCATAGTTCCTGATTTTGTCATCGGTGCTCTTGTTTATAAAAGTGCCGCCGCTGATTTCGTCGACCCAGCCGCCTCGGATTACTACGAGTGCGCTGCTTTTGGCGGTTTCAAAGTACCCGCCGGTAATTGCGCCGATCTGCGCGTAATTCTGCACAAAAAGCGTATGTCCGTGAGCGGATACCTTGGGGTCAATTTGATAGAAGCCGCCGCCCGATATGGTGTGTATCCTGGTGCCGGCACCGGTAAGGTAAACCGCGTCTTCTTCACCGTAGAATGTGCCGCCGGATATCCCCTGCAAGGTGGCGCCGCTTTCCAGGCAAAGCGCCGCTTTGACGCCCTCCAGGCTGCCGCCCTCAATGGAACCCGTTGCGTTGGGACTCGTGAGTTGCAAGGCGTAACCGCCACTGTAAAGGTAAACGCCCTCTCTTACGTGGACTGAGCCGTTGCTCACTTGCACCGTGCCAAAGACAGAGAGGATATTATCTGCATCTCCGGAGCCGAGGGTGAGGCTGCCGCCGTTTGTAACCGCTAGTGAGGCGCGTAAGGTATGCGCTCCCTCTTGGCCAACGATGGTGACGTTTTGAGTGATAGCAACCGTGTTACTTTCTTGCAACTCGCCCATTACTTCAAGAGTGCAGGTGCTGAACCCTTGCGCGTCTGCCTGAGCGATGGCCTCTGTGATTGTGCTGAATAACTCCCCAGTTTCTTGCAGCCTAATTGAGCCTTCTGTGCTTTTGGCTTGCATTGTTTCGCTATCCCGGCCTCTGGGCTCCAGGGCAATGATGCCGGCTTCTGTCAGCTGCCCCTCTTCTTGCGTTTTTGGTGCTTCTTGTGCTTCTCGTGCCTCAGTTTGATCCGAGACGTCTACGTTGGTTAAATCAACAAGATCCTCCTCTTGCTGATTTGCCTGTTCTGCTTCTTCTGTTGCCTCAGCTAGATCGGCTGCGTCGCTCATCTCTGATGTTTCTGCA
>WRBR01000102.1 GCA_009784425.1 Coriobacteriia bacterium
CTGGGACACCAACCCCGTCCCCCTGTTCCAACCCCGTCCCCCTGTTCTAACCCCGTCCCCCTGTTCTAACCCCGTCCCCCTGTTCCAAACAAAAAGAAAGCAGTGCTCCTGTCCCAAAAAGTTGCTTTGAAAGCTTACCAATTGATTGGCATATATCTTGGGCTACGCACTGCTTTCTTGTTACCCCTTGTTATACGCCCCTCAAACAACAAAGTCAAGTAACAAATTACGGCTCTGTAGGTGCTCACTTTGGCCTATGGCGCGCTTCAGCGCTTGCTGCCAGGGCTAGCTCTTTTGCATAGGTGAGTATCTCAATACACTTGCAGTTGGTGTGATAATAATCGCTCGCATTGCTGGCTTGAGGCGTCTGAGGTCTGGAGAAAAACTTGTCCAGGTAGCGTTCCGCCTCACTACGAGGCTCGTCAGGCTCTTCTTTGTGCATATCCAAGAATGCTTCAATGTCGGTTGTCATAGGAGGCCCCCATCCTAATTTTTCGTACTTATACTTGCGAGAAAGCTTCTAGCAAAATACACCTTGTTGTGTATTCCCCCAATAAGAAGCATTCGTTGCCTTTTACCTATAAAGAGACACCCGTCTTACTCTTTATCACCAAAAGAGACAAATCTACACAATTGCAAGCCAAACAGGGGCATATGGGCCATTCCCAAATACTATTCAAACAGCACACAGGGGTCACGTACTTCTATAGTCTTGTCAAAACTATAGAAACACGTGACCCCTTTACTGCTGAAAACGTGAGAATACATGTATACTTATACTCCTGAAAACGTGAGGAATGCGCTCAAGGGAGACAAATGCTACAGCGCAAGGCATATCAAAAACTGCTTGAATGGAAGCAAAAATCCAGGGGCTCAACTGCCTTGCTTGTAGAGGGCGCGCGACGCGTTGGGAAAAGTAGTCTTGTTGAAGAATTTGGCACCAATGAGTACGAGACTTACCTTGTGGTTGATTTTACTTATGCTCCAAGCGATGTTATCAACTATTTTATCGACATGAGAAACGACTTGGATTCCTTCTTCCTTTACCTCTCCGCTTTTTACCAGGTACCTCTCATACCGCTAAAGACACTGATAGTATTTGATGAGGTACAGGAGTACCCCAAGGCACGCGAGTCCATAAAGCAGTTGGTAGCGGATGGCCGTTTTGACTACATAGAGACTGGCTCACTGGTGTCAATTCGCAAAAACGTTAAAGATATCCTACTGCCCTCTGAGGAGCGCTCAATGCGTCTAAACCCATTTGATTTTGAGGAGTTCTTGTGGGCGATGGGTGAAGAGCCTCTGGGCGAGGCAATAGCTGATTCATTCACTCACATGAAAGCCCTGCCAGCCTCTTTGCATCGCAAGGCAATGAGATTGTTTCGAGAATATATGCTGGTTGGTGGGATGCCTCAGGCTGTGCAGAAGTACGCAGACACAAGAAACTTTGAGGAGGTAGATGAAATTAAGCGGGGCATCTTGACACTTTATCGCAACGACATTGCTAAGCATGCAGGCACTGCTGTACGCAGAGTCACTTCCATATTTGATAATCTAGCTGGGCAACTATCAAAAAAGGAGAAGCGATTTAATGTTGCCTCACTTGGCAAGAACGCCCGTATGCGCGATTACGAAGATGCCTTCTTCTGGCTTTCAGATGCGCACATTACCAATGGCTGCTTCAACTCAACAGACCCAAACGTAGGCCTCAAGATCAACGAAGACCGCACAACAGTCAAATGCTATATGGCGGATACCGGCTTGCTGGTTACTCACGCCCTTGCCGTGTCAAGCGCGACCCCAGAAAGTATCTATCGCGATATTCTTTTAGGGAAAATTGGGCTCAATGAAGGAATGATTACAGAAAACCTTATCGCTCAGCAACTGCGCGCACGAGGCCATGAGCTATTCTTTTATTCCAGCTACAGTCGAGAAGACGCTTTATCTACTGTTGAAATCGATTTTCTGACTGTCGCAGGATATGCAGATGCCGCAATGAGGGCAAGGGTTTGCCCAATAGAGGTGAAGTCCTCAAAGCGCTACAGCACCGCATCTCTGGATAAATTCAAGGAGCGCTTTGGAAAAAACATCGGCACGCAATATATCGTTTGCCCAAAGGAGCTATCTGTAAGCGAGAATCGCGTTACTCTCCCGTTGTACATGGCAGGACTGCTATAAGTGGGAGAGCAGATGTCTAAGGGGTGTCAAGGGAACCCATGACGAAGTAGGTCTTTTGAGACACCGCCTCCCGTCACATTTTCACCTAAGAACGACCAGAGAAAAACCGAAATTAATTATGAGAATTTCCAACTCAATTGAAGCCCATCTGAGATATTGTGTATTCAATCCGATGAACGACCCCACTGAGGCTTGAAAGGAGCGGATATGGCAATTTGGAAATTGCATGGAGATGGTAAGTCAAAGCCAGGGGAGGTTATTGCTCCTGATGAGCGCCTCACGTGGCCGCGTACGGTTGGTATAGGTTTGCAGCACATTATTGCGATGTTTGGTGCAACCTTTCTGGTGCCGCTTATCACCGGGTTTCCCCCAACTACTACGCTGTTTTTCTCGGCTATTGCAACTATTACCTTTCTTCTTATCACTAGAAACAAGGTGCCGAGTTACCTCGGTTCGTCCTTTGCGTTTATATCACCGGTCATCGCTGCCAGTTCCGGTAGCATGGGTGCCGCATTGTTCGGCATCGTCTGCGCCGGTGTGCTTTTGGCAATCGTTGGCCTCATCGTCATGGCGGTGGGGAGTGGGTGGATTAACAAGCTGATGCCCCCGGTTGTGACCGGTGTGATTGTGGCCTTGATTGGCTTTAATCTGGCACCGGTGGCCTACGGCAGTGTTATGGCCCAGCCGGTTTTGGCGGTCATCACCTTTTCTACCATCATCTTGATACAAGCGCTTTCAAAGGGCATGATTGGGCGCCTTTCTATCATCATTGGCGTGCTGGTTGGCTATGCTTCCGCCGCCGTAATGGGCTTGATTGACTTTACGCCGGTGGCTGAGGCTGCCTGGATTGGCCTGCCCACCTTCCATCTGCCCGAGGTGAACTTCGGCGTGCTGCTGATGTTTTTGCCGGTAGTGCTGGTGTTGGTGGCAGAGAATATCGGACACGTTAAGTCGGTGGCAACCATGACCGGCAAAAACCTCGACAAGTACATAGGCCGCACACTCTTCTCCGACGGCATCGGCACCACCCTCGCTGGCCTCGGCGGCGGCTCTGGTACCACCACCTATGCCGAGAACATCGGCGTCATGGCGGCCACGCGTGTGTACTCAACGGCGGCCTATTGGGTTGCTGCCTTTGGTGCCCTGCTGCTTTCGCTCTGCCCCAAGTTTGGCGAGGCAATCTTCTTGCTTCCCCAGGGCGTGCTTGGCGGCGTGACCATCATCCTCTACGGCATGATAGGCATGCTGGGCGTGCGCATCTGGGTTGAGAACAGGGTTGATTTTGCCAACAACGTCAACATGCTCACTGGCGCTGTGCCGCTGGTCATGGGCATCGTGGGCTTCACACTGTTTGCCGGTGCCTCCGGCATGAACATCGGCGAGTCCCTCACTGCCGGCGACATTGAAATTGGCCCCATAGCCGTAGCCTCCATCATGGCCCTGGTGGTTTATCACCTGATGATAGGACTCAACAAACTACGCGGCATAGAATTACCCAAGCCCGTTGAATACCGGGAAATAAAAGCAGGACAAGACGCAACCGCCCTCGATGAAGACTGATTGCTCTGAGTGTGCCAAGGGGGAGCGCTCCCGTTCCCCTTTACACACCCTTGTCATCCTGAGCGAAGCGTAGCGTAGCCGAAGGACCTAGTCAGCAACTCGCTGCCTGGATTCTTCGACTACGTACTCCGCGCTCCGCTCAGAACAACAATGTGAGTCATGTCTTCTTGCCGATATAGAACACGTACCCGTAATACTGGTTAAACTTTGAGAAAAGCTCTATCTCGTATTCGTTGTCCTTGAGATACGCTTGGACGGTTTTGTTTTTGGGGTACTTGGCCGTCAAAGTTGTATCAGCGGCGCTCCTTGGTGCAAAGTAGTACTCCGTCCAGCAATCATTTGGCAAAACAAACGCCGCTATAAAGCGATAGCCCGATCTTTGCAGTGTGGCTAAATTCTCCTCAACACTTTGCAATCCACCAACAGCGTCACCCCAGAACTTCTCAAGCTCGTGAGGGCGTTTGTCGGTGAGCCACGACGGGCAGGTCACCGCAAGGTAGCCATCTTGTTTGAGAAAGCTGTTCCAATAGCTGACGCCCTTCTCAAAGCCTATCCCGTCTATTGCCCCCTCAGACCAAATAAGATCAAACGACTCTTTCTCAAAGACGGAGTCGAGGTCATCCATAGAGCCCACTACGCCTCGCACGTTCTCTTGAAAGCCAAGTGCCCTGGCGTTTTCATTGAGGACATCGATGAAGTCAGGGAGTATGTCCAGCCCTGTGATGTTTCCTGAGATACTTTGGGCAATAATCATTGTTTGCCCCCCGGTGCCGCAAGCCAGATCCAAAATGAGGGCGTCCTCGCCAAGGTCATCAACAAAGCTCAATGCCTTCTTGGTTGTCTCTGTGCTTCCCGGACCCTGACGTTCAAGTCCAATGTGAGTCTCGATAATTAAATCGAGCATAGTCAACTCTGTTTCCATGTCAATCCATTCCCAGTGAGTCGCTTAACCGAAAAGTGAACCGCGGCAGTATTCGCAGCGGCCTTGAATATCTGGGACTGTGGAGGCTCCGCAGGAGGGGCAGGTTACTGCTTGCTTTGGTATTGAAGCGGCAACTGCGCTTTCTCTGACATCTTGGCGTAGCTTGGTCAGGGCTTCTCGGATCTCTTCTCCCAGAGCTTCGCATTCACGATAGTCAACGCTCTGTCTGCCGATTTCTGATGCATTGCCGAGTATCTGCTGTCCTCCAGAAACAAACTGAGGTGCAGGAGTGCTCACAGGGACAGCTTTTCCGGAAGGGGGAGGAATATTAGCCGGTGCAGATTTGCCTGCTGGTGGAGGGGGAGCGGACTTGCCGGCGGGGGCCGGAGCAGACTTGCCGGCGGGCGGCGGTGCGCTGACGGGTGCAGGCCTGCTGACAGGAGCAGCCGGGCTAACACGGGTAGCGGAGCCGGTAGTGACAAAGGTGCTTCCCGTAACGGGGGGCTCCACCCTGATGGTGCTGTTGTTCAGCTTGAACTTGATTTCATCAAAGTAAGGAGCATTCACGTGGATGATGCAATAGAAATCATACTCAAATTCGTAGCGAGGCGGATTGTAGCTTCTTTCGTTGCCCTCGCTGTCTTTTTGCTTGAGCTCTTTTCTGGACTCAGAGACATCAACATTGCAGCCGGTAACCTGAGAAAAGTCCAGCACATCCGGGTTTTCTTCTTCCAGCTTGCGCGCAGAAGTCACCATGAACTTTCCGGCGTTCTCGTCGAGCAGCACTTTGGTGCCCGTACCCAAGGTGCGGGTGGTTGAAAACGCGGCCACCGCATGCCTGTTTGCCTCGCGGTAGGCGAGCTGCTGCCCAATGTCAGCAACGGTGCTGCGCCTGCGGTCACTAAAAAACGGCGAGAGCTTCTTGGCACAATCCTTGCAAAGGTTGCCGTCCTCCAGCTTTCGGTTACCCAGCATCCCAATTTTCCCCCCGCAAATGTCGCAGTTCTTCTTATCAAATAATCCCATAGTGCCCTTCTCCCTTCTAATACCCTAAGGCGTCTATCATAACATCCCAATGTGGAACAGAGGGACGGGGTTGCTGTCCCAGATTGGAACAGGGGGACGGGGTTGCTGTCCCAGATTGGAACAGGGGGACGGGGTTAGTGTTCCAATTTGACCTTGGTCAAATTGGAACACTAACCCCGTCCCCCTGTTCCAATCTGGGACAGCAACCCCGTCCCCCTGTTCCAATCTGGGACAGCAA
>WRBR01000103.1 GCA_009784425.1 Coriobacteriia bacterium
CACCAAGGTCAAATTGGAACACTAACCCCGTCCCCCTGTTCCACCAAGGTCAAATTGGAACACTAACCCCGTCCCCCTGTTCCACCCCTGTTCCACATTACGATGTGCCCTCGTTGCTCATTTCGTGGAACTTGGTGCGGATCATTGAGATGAAGTCTTCTTTGAGAGAAGAAGAGGGGCTTTCTTTGTAGAGCATGCAAACGGTTAAGTAGGAGCCTTTGATTCTCAGGGTGTTGACCTCGCCTTTTTTGAAGATGATTTCTTGGTCAAGGCCCATTTTTGTGCCAAAGCCTGCGGCCAGGCCCTCTTGTATCATCTTTTTGTAGACCTGTGCGTCGGCGCGGTAGATAAGGGGGCCCTCCGCGCTCACCATGCCAAAAGACTCCATAGTCCATTCGTAGAGGCTGTCAAAAATCACCAGCGACATCTTTTTGTCCAGCAGTTCGCTGATGGTGTAGCTCTGCTTGGGAAAGTGCAGCTTTTTACTGACGCAGAGGTAGAGTTGATCGCTCGAGAGCATCTCCTGCACGAGGCCCGGGGTTTCGAGCTCCTCGATTTTGCCGAGGGTTTCTTCGGTGCGGAGGTAGACAAAGCCCACGTCGGCCGAACCTTCTTGCAGGCTTGTGATGATGTCACCCGGAGCGCGCTCGGTAGTTTTGATGCTCACCGCGGGGTTTTGGCGGTAGAAGTGCACGATGATCTCTGGCAGCGCAATGTAGGGGACCAACTCAATGCGCAGCTCGCCGGTGAGTTGCCTGCTTGCGGCGCGACCGATTGCCTTGAGCGCCTCGCAGTGCTCGAGAATCTCCTCAGCTTTAACCAGGACTTCTTCGCCCAGCGAAGTGAGGATAACGCCAGAATGCGTACGCTCAAAGAGCTTGAACCCCAGCTCTTCTTCAAGCTTGCGAACGCCGGTGGAGATGTTTTGTTGCGTAAGAAAAAGATGCGAGGCAGCATGCGAAAACGAGCGCCTACGACTGACCTCAACAAAAAAGCGAAGCTGCTCAAGTCTCATTTCTGTTCCTTTCTCAGCTCTCCTAGTATAGCTACAAATTTCATTTGTAGCTAGTCCCAGTTGCGCAATAACAAACTGTTTGCAAACACGCGCATTGGGGTGTTTAATAGAACTTACAATTCAACGGTCGGGAAACAACTAATCGTCTATAAATCATCGGGGAACGGAGGTATCTATGAGAGTAGCAGTCATTGGTGCAGGCGTAATGGGCCCTGGCATTGCGCAGACATTTCTTATGGGAGGGCATGATGCAACTATTGTTGACATCAGCGAAGAAGCCCTCGTCAAGGGTATTAAGGAGGTGGAGAAGTGCCTCAAGCTCATGGAGGAGATGGAAATCATCACCGGCGCAGACGACATGTTTACGCGCCTGAGCTGCACGGCCTCTCTGGAAGAAGGGGTGGCCGACGCTGACCTCGTCATTGAGGCGGTTCCCGAAAAACTCGAGCTAAAGATGCAAATCTACCAGGAACTTGACCCCCTCTGCAAGCCAGACGCGGTGATTACCAGCAACACTTCGTCGTTTCCGATATCAGTGATTTTTGATGACTTTAGGCCGGGCAACTTCTTTGTCTCGCACTTTTTTAATCCGCCGGCCATCAACCCGCTCGTTGAGATAGTGCACAACGACAAAACCGACCTCAGCAAGGTCCAGTGGCTCCGCCAGATTCTCGAAGACTGCGGCAAAAAGCCGGTAGTCGTGAGTAACTACGTTATGGGATTCCTCATCAACCGCATGCAGATTGCCATGCTGCGCGAGGGGCTGCATCTCATTGAGCAGGGCATTGTGTCGATTGAGGACATGGACATGGCCACCAAAGTTGGTTTTGGGTTTAAAACCGCGTGGCAGGGCATGTTTGAAACTATGGATTTCATTGGCCTGGACACCGTAGACTTTTCGCAGACCCTGCTGCTGCCCGACCTTTACGCGGGGCTCGAGCCTTCGCCGTTGGTCAAGAGCAAGGTGGAAGAAGGCAAGCTCGGCCTCAAAACCGGCGAGGGCTTTTTCAAGTACGGCGATGAGTCGGAGGCCACGCAAGACAGGCGTTTTATGATGCTTGTTGAGCAGCTAAAGCTGTACAAGCAGTTTGGGATTTGATTCTCTGGGAGAAAAGAGACCCAAGATGAATGCACAAATGAAGCAGCCTAAGCAAATAAAGGAGAAGACCCGGATGACTAAGCGCCAGAGGCACCTCTTCTGGATTATCATCTTAGGCTCCTTCTTTGAAGGGCTCGATGACTCGCTCATCAACATTGCCCTGCCCTACATTGGCCTGACCTTTGGCTTTTCAGAGTGGTCAACCCGTGTAGCGGACACAGGCGAGCAAATCAGGTTCATCTTGGTGGACCCAACGATTTCCACCACCTTGTTGGCCATCATTGGTATTGGTACCGTGGTGGCTTTTTTAATGTCGCGCCTTGCTGACAAAGTTGGCCGCCGCCCGGTGTTTCTTTGGTGCGTGTACGGCTACTCGCTTTGCAGCCTCGCCACCGTAATTGTTTCGATGCCTTTCTTGGTAGAAACGGGCTTTGGCTTCTACGCCTTTATCTTCTTTCAGTTTGTGGCGCGGATATTTTTAATAGGGAGTTGGTCGGTTGGCTATGTAATACTGGTTGAGGAATTTGCGGCTAAGGATCGCGGCTTTGCAGTAGGCCGCTTTCAACTGGCTGCCGTCTTTGGCGGCCTGCTCGTAGGCATCCTCATCATGTTTTTCATCCCCGCCAACACCTTGGACGGCTTTGGCTGGCAGTGGCTTTACCTGATTGGTGCGCTTCCGCTGATACCGGTGTTCTTACTCCGCAATCATCTGCCTGAAACTACGGCATTTTTGCAGCGCAAAGAGGGCCTGGCGAGCGGCAAAATCAAAGAGGAGAGCAAGCTCACCGCGGCCTGGGCCAAGCCTCATCGCAAGTATCTCATCGTTATGTCAGTGGTGTGGTTCTTCTTCTACTTTGGCATCAAGGGCCAGCTCAATCTGTTCTCAACCCGCGTGGTAGAGGACCTGCAGTGGGTGCCGAGCGATATCACGATTGCCGTTGCCTCCGCAACGATTATCGGCATCTTCATCATTGCGCTCAACGGCAAGCTCTTGGATATTTTGGGGAGAAAGAAAGCCGCGCTGCTCATCATCTTGGTTGGTGTTGCGATGAGTTTTGCCACCTTCATGTCAACGGACAAAGTGGCAATCTTGGTTTTCAACGTGGTGGCAACTGGCTGCCTTAACTCGTATTTGATGATAGGTTCAACGATAACTAACGAGCTGTTCCCCACAAGTATTCGCTCCAGCGCTATGGCCTGGGCTAATAACATCTTTGGGCGCATCGGTCAGATTATCGTGCCCCTGTTTGTGGGGGTATTTGTGGCAGGGAGCATTGGCGGCGT
The DNA here is from genome assembly GCA_009784425.1 of Coriobacteriia bacterium. Taxonomy (GTDB): domain Bacteria; phylum Actinomycetota; class Coriobacteriia; order Coriobacteriales; family UBA8131; genus WQXH01. The sequence goes on from WRBR01000103.1 coordinate 3,399, forward strand.
GGCGATTGGCTTTACGCTTACGTGGGGTCACGCGCTTGCGATTGCCATGCTGCTGCCGCTGATTTCGCTGGTTTTGATTATGGTGTTCATCCCCGAGACCGGCAAGCGCTCGATTGAAGATATCGACGGAATTGCGGAAGAGTGAAGAGAGAAGAGTCAAGAGAGAAGAGAGAAGAGAGAAGAGAGAAGAGAGAAGAATTATGGATTAACCCCTCTGTTTTCCTGAGCGAGCGCAGAGCTCGTGTCGAAGGATTAAGAGGTTGACTGGACGACAGTAGGTTCTGCAACACTCGCCTTTGGTAGACGTGCAGGACAACGAGAGGAACGAAAGGAGCAAGATTATGGCAAAAGTAAAAGCAGGATCGCTGGCTGGAAAGATACTCAAAGATGCCGGCGCTTCGTATCTGTTTGGCATACCTGGCGGGCATATTTATCCGCTGATGGAGGGCTGTGAGGAGGCGGGTATTCCCTTTATCAGTGTGCGCAACGAGATGAACGCCGCCTTTGCTGCCGAGGGTTGGGCACTCACAACAGGTCAGCTGGGCCTCTGCACTGGCACTGCCGGCCCTGGCGTAACCAACCTGCTCACCGGCATGGGCAACGCCAAATGCGGCGGTTATCCCGTGCTGTATTTTGGCGGGCGCGCGCGGGAGGGCGAGTTTGACATCAATCAGCTGCAGGATTTTGAAACCCTGCCGGTGGTTGCGAGTATGTGCAAGTCGGCCAAGGCGGTGTACAACCCGGCGCGCCTACCCGAGTACATCCAGCGCGCGGCCACCATTGCGCTCACCGGCAGCCCTGGGCCCACCTACGTGGAGATGGCGCGCAACTACGTGGACGAGGAGATTGATCCTGATACTCTGCCCACGCTGCCGCCCGTGCTGGGCATAGGCGACGGACGCGTCTCAGCCGCCCCGGCTGCCGTAGCCGAGGCCGCCGCCCTTATCAACAAGGCCGAGCGCCCCGTGGTGCTCATTGGCGGCGGTGCCTGGTGGTCTCAGGCGCAAGACGCGCTTACCGCCTTTGTTGAGAAGACCAACATCCCCTTCTTTACCCGCAATGCGGCACGCGGCATTATTCCCGATTTTCATCCGCTGTATGGCGGCCTGGCGTATAACCACCCGGTGCTCAAGAACACAATGCCGCAGGTAGACCTGGTCATTGTGGTAGGCACGCGTCCCGGCTTTACGTTTAACGCCGCGCACCTGCCGGCGGGCGTACCGATCGTGCGCATTGATATTGACCCGGCGGAGATTTCCAAGAGTATGAGCGTGACGGTGCCCCTGGTGGGCGACGCGCGCACCGTGGTTGAGCAGCTGACCGAGGCCTGCTCCGAGGGTGATCGCAGCGAGTGGCTGGCGGCGATTAACGATATCAAGACGGGCGTCATGATGATGGCCCTGCCTAATTTGACGAGTGAGGCCACGCCGATTCATCCGCTGCGCCTGATGTTTGAACTGTATCAGCGCGGCGATGCGGACACGATTTTCTGCATTGACGGCGGGGATTCTGCCACCTGGGGCTCGGCCGTTTTGCCGGCTACCGGTCCCGGCCAGCACCTGAGCCTCGCGTCTACGAGCTTTGGCCCGCTGGGCGTGGGCATGGGGTATGCCATAGCCGCCAAGCTGGCGCATCCCGAGAAAAAGGTCATCATGCTCACGGGTGACGGCGCTTTTGGCTACAACGTTTTGGAGTATGACACCTGCATTCGCTACGGCTTGAACATTGTGACCGTAGTGTTAAACGACAATCAGTGGGGCATGATTTTGCGCTCTGAAGCTAAGAAGAGCGAGCATCTTGACCCCATTGGCTTGATACTGCGCGAGACACGTTACGACGAAGTAGTGCGCGCTCTAGGCGGCTACGGCGAGTTCGTTACTGCACCCGATGACATTGGCCCGGCCATAGACCGCGCCTTTGAGTCTGGCCTACCCGCCTGCGTCAACGTAATGACCGACCCACAATACGGTCCGGAGTTTTAACACGATGGGGGCGTTTTGGAACAGAGGGACCGGGACAGAAGGGGACGGTTCATGTGTCCTGCTGTTGTCCTGGGACAACAGCAGGACACATGAACCGTCCCCTTCTGTCCCGGGGCACCAACCCCGTCCCTCCTGTTCCAAAACGCCCCCGGAGCACACACTCTAGATGAAAGGAGTTGCCACTATGAGCAAAATTAGAATGACTCCCAGCGAGGCGATGGTCGAGACCTTGTTGGCTGAGGGCATCACCCACGTGACCGGCATTGTGGGGAGCGCTTTTATGGACCTGCTCGACCTCTTTCCTACGGCGGGCATTGAGTTCATCCCCGTGCGTCATGAGCAAACCGCCGGGCACATGGAAGATGCGTATTGCCGTATCACCGGCAAGTGCGGCGTGATTACCGGGCAAAACGGCCCCGGAATCACCAACATGGTGACTTCGGTGGCGGCTGCCAATATGG
>WRBR01000104.1 GCA_009784425.1 Coriobacteriia bacterium
ACGTCAGGTGTCTCTACCACGTGGAGGCTGATGAGTTCAGCTGAAGGCTTAATGGCTAGGGCTGAAGCGAAATCAGTCATGGTAGACAATGCTAGAAGGCTCGTTCACGTATCACTTTATACTAGTGAGGCTATCATTGATATCACTGATGACGTAACGAACATGAACTATGAACACATTGATGCTATGACCATTCTTGCAGAGGCTGTCAATAAGTGGGTGGAAGACGCCAATACTTCTCTAACCGAGGAAGAAGCTGAGAGGCTAAAAGGTATCATCAAGACACTTAAAGACGCGAAGCGGAGCAAGCGGTTTAGCGAGTCTCCTGATGAGAGAAGAGCCAATGAGGACGAATTGAATGACCTTGAGGATAGAGTTGCTGCTTTGAATAAGGAGATTGAGGAGAAGGATAATTTCTTCTTCACGCCAAAGGAGGTCAAGAAACTTACAAGTGAAGTAGAACAGCTTGAGGCCCAAATAGAAGAGATTCGCAAATACTTGGATTAACAATCCTCGGAGGGTACATCATTCTCGGCTTCATTTTAGTTTGGGCACCTGTATCAGTGCTTCGCCAAACAAGAATGCTCAGCAAGTGAAGGTTACAAGACCGAGCTATCCAACCATGCCCACTGTCGTTCATTCCCTATCTTCTCCTATCTATCACGTAGATGTAGAAGCTACTTTGAATACTTAAACGTGGAGTTTATCTACGAGTGGGAGAAACTAAGATACTAACCCTTTGACAATAATTCGGTTGATTAAGAGCGTTCCTGTTGCTTGAGGATTAGATATAGCTCCTTGAGCTCGTTAGTGACATCGTTCCAGCTTTAATTTGTTAGGGCTGTCGCGTCGCAGCAAACTCCTCAAATATAGCCGGTAAACGTTGGGGTTTTATCTGCAGAGCACTCACTGGGTATCCCCGAAAGATTTTGAGGTCAGTTTTTGCATCAAAAGCCGTCTCGTGTATTAATTTTTGACCTTCGAACTCCTGATAGGAGTGCTATAGGGGGCTTTAGAGCCAGAATTGGGCGAGAAGATCGGGTTTCTAAAGCGGGTGAGGTTCTATAAGCGACGAAAATCAAACACGAGACGGCTTTTGATGCAAAAACTGACCTCAAAATCTTCTTAGGGTACCTTGACAGGGGCAATGAAGTTTCTCTCTGTGCGAATTACCTTATGTTGCCATTTATAAATCACCCAAGAGTTTTCTTAGTGCTAAACTCACATAGAACAATCAAGCTACGGAGGAGATAATGCTACTTATTGCCTACGCATCTAAAACGGGAAACACTAAAGAGGGAGCGGAGAGGCTTGCTGAGCTCTTGCCTGAGGCGGTGCTTGTGGATCTCACTCAGGAAACGCCTGTGCTTGAGGAGTATGATGAAGTTATCATCGGAGCGGGTGTTCGCGTGGGTGCTGCCCATAAAACTGCAAGGGAATTTCTGGTTAAAAACAAAGCTGCACTTGCTTCAAAGAGGTACGCAATCTTCATCAGCAATTGCTTTGCGGATACTGTTGAGGAGATTCTTGTCAAATCAGTTGACGCTGAAACCCTCAAAGGCGCCGTATGGGCTGGATCTGTAGGCGGCTGGCTGAATATGGAAAAGGTTAAGGGAGTGGATAAGGTCCTTGCAAAGGCAGCCACCAAAGCCGTAAAAGATGGGCAGAAAGTTAACGAGGAACTGGACCTCAAAGCGATCAGTGAACTCGCCGCCAGCTTTAAGTGATGTAAAGCCTGGCGGGGAGGAGGAGTTTTCACACACCCTGACAACTCCTTGTCAGAGCTCAACCCAATCAGGTTTCGTCCTTCTGACAGGCTTGGGACACCCGCCCCGTTTCGCTTGCGCCACAGAGCCGTTTGCACACGACTTACATATTTCTGGGTGACTCGCTTTTATTGCAGCGTATAATGCTTTAATCACCAACAAACAAGGGTTAATCATCCCTACTGGTTTAAATCTTAGGAGGAATAAGGTGCATTACATTGATAGGGTCATAGAACAGGTCAAGGCAAAAGATCCCCATGAGGCGGAATTCATTCAGGCGGTTACCGAGGTGCTCAGCTCGCTTAAACCTGTTATAGATGCCGACTCTCGTTATGAAGAGGCGGCTATTTTAGAGCGTATCGTTGAGCCTGAGCGCACTATCACCTTCAGGGTGCCCTGGGTAGACGACGCGGGCAAGGTGCACGTGAATCGCGCCTATCGGGTGCAGTACAACAGCTGCCTTGGCCCCTACAAGGGCGGCCTGCGCCTGCATCCTTCGGTTAATCTCAGCATCATCAAGTTCCTAGGTTTTGAGCAGGTATTCAAGAACAGCCTCACCACGCTTCCGCTGGGTGCCGGCAAGGGCGGCGCGGACTTTGATCCCAAGGGCAAGTCTGACGGCGAGGTCATGCGCTTTTGCCAGAACTTCATGTCTGAGCTCTTCAGGCATATCAGCGCAGACACCGACGTGCCCGCCGGAGACATTGGCACCGGTGCCCGCGAGATAGGCTACATGTTTGGGCAATACCGCAAGATCCGCAACGTGTGGGAGGGCGTGCTTACCGGCAAAGGCCTCTCGTATGGCGGCTCCTTGGCGCGCACTGAGGCTACCGGCTACGGGTTGGTCTACTTTGTTAACGAGCACCTCAAGTCCAATGATGACGGGTTTGACGGCAAGACGGTTGCTGTTTCGGGCTCGGGCAACGTGGCCATTTACGCCACCGAAAAGGTTCAAACGCTGGGCGGCAAGGTGGTGACCTTGTCTGACTCCGGCGGATGGATCTACGATCCCGCCGGCATCAAGCTCGACCTTGTCAAGGACATCAAAGAGGTCAAGCGCGGCCGCATCTCCGAATACGCAGATCAGGTGGCCGGCGCTGAGTATCATGAAGGCAGGGGAGTGTGGAGCGCCAACTGCGACATAGCCCTGCCCTGCGCCACGCAAAACGAGCTGCTGCTCGACGATGCCAAGCAGCTGGTTGCCAACGGCTGCAAGATCGTTGCTGAGGGAGCCAACATGCCCACTACCATAGAGGCAACGGAACTCCTGATTGCTAATGGCGTGGCCTTCTGCCCCGGTAAAGCCAGTAACGCCGGCGGCGTTGCCACCTCCGGTCTTGAGATGAGTCAAAACTCCGGCCGCATCAGCTGGGAGTTTGAAGAGGTAGATGCCAGGCTTCAGGGCATCATGCGCAACATCTACAGAGAAGTTTCTCAGGCATCAACTGAGTTTGGCGAGCCGGGCAACTTTGTTGTTGGCGCTAACATCGCCGGCTTTAGAAGAGTTACCAACGCAATGATGGCTCAGGGTGTAGTGTAACTGCACCCTGGAAAGAGGGTCAGGGGAGCCGGGTTGGAACAGGGGGACGGGGTTGGTGTGGAACAGGGGGACGGGGTTAGTGTTCCAATTTGACCAAGGTCAAATTGGAACACTAACCCCGTCCCCCTGTTCCACCTCTGACCCAGGAACGTTCATTTAGGTTGTATCTCCGCTATAATAATGCTATGAATACTGACTTAAAACTGCCGGTGATTTCATCTGACGCCAACAAGTACACACGGGGTAGCCTCTTGGTGCTTGCAGGCTCCAGGCGCTACTTTGGTGCAGGGGTGCTTGCTACGCTGGCTGCTGAGAAAACCGGGGCCGGTTATGTGAGCCTGGCAACGCCAAAGAGCTCAGCTTATGCTGCGAGACAACACCTGCTTTGCTCGCCGGTTATTGAGGCCGCTGAAGACGCGGTGCTTGGCTGCTTTACGGCAACGGCCTTGCCGGACATCTTGCAAGAGATCCGTCGCATCAACGCACTGTGTGCTGGCCCTGGGCTTACGGTAAACGACAACACCGCAACCTTTCTGAGAGAGCTCTTACGGCATGCTTTGCAGGAGCGCACTCCGCTGTTGCTTGATGCTGATGCCTTGAGCATCCTCGCCGCAAAGCCTGAGCTTATGAGCAGGCTTCAGCGAGAGAGGCAGAATCATGAGCTTGATGTGGAGCAGCAAATGCAGCTCATTCTCACCCCTCATGAGGGGGAGCTGGCACGCATGCATAATGCGCTGTTTCCGGCACCTCGCTTTGAGGGTGAAGCGCCTTGGCCAGCCACCAAACTCAAGGTCCCCGTATCCCAGGCAGCGCAGGAGCTCGCAATGGAGCTGGGCGCGGTCATCGTTGCCAAGGGGCCAACGACCTACATAACAAGCGGTGGCGAGCTAGTTGAATGTAACAAGGCAACTCCTGCCCTCGCTAAAGCCGGCACGGGCGACGTACTCTCGGGCGTTATCAGCAGCCTTCTTGCTCAGGGTATGCGAGCCTTTGAAGCCGCAGCACTCGGCGTGGAGATACACAGCCTCGCCGGCGTAGCTGCCGAGCAAAAACAAGGGCGCCGCAGCGTGACAGCCTTAGATGTTGTAGAGGCTATCCCACAGGTGGTAAGTAGTTTTGAAGGTTAAAGTGACTTATGGGGACGGGGAAAGTGACTCATTGTCGGCTTGGTCGACAATGAGTCACTTTCCCCGTCCCCATAAGTCACTTTAACAAGTAAGGAGCATGAATGAAGTTTAGAGAGGCGCTAGGCAAGCAGCTTTTATTTACTGACGGAGCTTTGGGCACGTTGTTGCAGGATGCTGGTCTTGCTCCGGGTGAGGCTCCCATACTTTGGAATCTTACCAATCCGGATGCGGTGCGCTCCATACATCGCACTTATCTGGAGGCGGGTGCAACGATAATCACCACCAATACCTTCAGTGCCGGTGCGCTTATGCTTGCAGGCGAGACGGCCAAGGCAATTGAAGCGGTAGTTGCCGGAGTAACCTTGGTTCGCGAGGCGATAGAGCAGCAAGGAGGGCACGGAGAGCAAGGAGATCAAAGTAACACAGCCTACGTAGCCCTCAACATAGGGCCGCTGGGGCAGATGCTTGCGCCGCTTGGCGAGGTAGAGTTTGAGGAGGCAATCGAGGCCTTCACCAAGCAAATAAAGGCGGGAGCGGAAGCCGGTGCGGACCTCGTTCTCATAGAGACGATGTTTGACACCAATGAACTCAGGGCAGCCGTGCTCGCCGCTCAGGAGGCCTGCGAACTCCCCATACTCGCCTCAGTGGCGCTGGACGAGCGGGGCAGAATGCTCAACGGTGCGGATAGCGCCTGCGTCTGTGCGCTGCTCAACGGGCTCGGCATAGATGCCATTGGAATGAACTGCGGCGGCGGACCAGTGGAGGCTGCCCCGTTCATCCAAACATTTAGCGAGTACTCATCACTGCCTCTCATACTTAACCCCAACGCAGGGCTGCCTATAACCGAGGGCGCAAAAACCAGATACCCCGTAGGTCCGGAGGAGTTTGCCGAGCTCATGAAACCCCTGGTAAAGGAGTACGTTGCCGTAGCAGGCGGCTGCTGTGGCACCACGCCGGCACATATCAAAGCCCTAACAGCCAAATGCAACACAATACAACCTAAAACGCCCACCCCGCGCAAACGTATAATGGTAAGCTCCTTCGCCAAAGCGGTAGACCTTGTCGCCGGCGAGGTGCAGATAGATTACCGCATAGACCCGGTCAACAACCCCAAGCTCGGCGCCGCGCTCAGCAAAGGAGAATTTGACTTTGCCCTTGACGAGGCCCTCGAGGCCAGAGATGACGAGGCCCAGATTATCAGTGTAAGCGCCCAGCAGCCCGGCATCAACGAAGAGGAGGCACTTCCCGCTATGGTCAAAGAGATACAAAGCATGGTCAACGTACCGCTTCTCATAAACACGGCCAGCCTGCCGGCGCTCGCGCGGGTGCTCAGAATCTATAATGGTTGCGCGCTCGTGAGCCTTGCAAGCCTGCCGCCAAACCAAAGGGAAGAAGCCAGAGCACTG
>WRBR01000105.1 GCA_009784425.1 Coriobacteriia bacterium
GTTGTAGCTTTGGAACACAAAACCTATGCGCTCTCCCCTAAAGCTGGTCATTTGGCGCCTGTTAAAGGCAGTAATGTTTGTCCCCGCAAACTCAATACTTCCGCATGTTGGCTTATACATGCAGCCCAACATATTCAACAAGGTAGATTTTCCGGAGCCGCTTGCACCCAGTATCGCAATGAACTGACTGCTCGGCAGCTCCAGGTTGATATCCTTAAGCGCTACAACCTTGGCAGCACCCTCACCATACTCTTTAGTGAGATTTTGTATGGAATACAGCATTATTGGCTCTCTCCAAATAGGTACGCAATAAGGCTCTCTTCGAGGAGTTCTATGGTCTTAGGCAAGGCGTCTGCATTCATCAGGCTGCTGCCCTTCACGAGAAACAACAGGTGAATGTAGTTGTGGATAACACCCGGACACACTTCCTTTGTGTCTACTCCCACTAACTGCAAGAGCTCCTCAAACAGCTTTGCTTCCATCGCCTTGAATAAAGGCAGGTCTTCACTGATATTAGTTTCAAGGAGGGCGGTTATCTCATGCTCGCTTCGGATGAAGAACATCAGGCTCGGCAAGCTGTAAAGCTCCTTCAAAAAAGCTCGCGCACTCTTATGTAAACCCACACCGCTGGATAAGTGGGCGAGAATCAGCTGCCGGGCCTCGTCAATAGTGTCATGATGAACCTGAACTATCAGTGAGCAAAGATACTGATCTTTGGAATCAAAGTGCTGGTAGAAGCTTCCCTTGGCAATGCCTGCCGCTCTGGTGATGTCATCTACGCTCACTTTTCTGAGTCCGTGCAAAAAGACAGCATCCTTGCCCTTGTTAAGAAGTCTCTGGCATTGCGTGCACTTTTCCTGCTCTGTTAAGGCTCTGGGCATGATTACACTCCTGAATCTTCGCCGGATTCTATTTTGACTATTTTATTGTATATGTTCATTATAGTCAATATGACAGGGAAACAGTCCTAGCCTGCCAGGGATTGGGACAGGGGGATTGGGACAGGAGCCTGTCCCCTGTCCCAGTCTGCTGTTTGTGCTTCAAGAAAAGCCTTCACAAGATTTTGGAAGGGACTTTTGCTAGTAATTTACGCTTGTGCGCGATTTTTATTATGTTTTATCCACTAAATCACCCTCAAGGAGCCATTTTCTAGCCAAAAAGGCCCTTTTTGGCTGCAAAGCATGTCATATTTCGCGCACAAGCGTAAATTACTAGCAAAAGTCCCTTCCAAAATCTTGAATGTAGTTTTTTTTCTTGTCACGGAGTTGAAATAGCGCTATTGATTGGCCCGCCATCACTTTGGTCATGACCCGAGTGCGGCAAGCGGGGAGGCGGGTGGGAGGGGGGGTGGAAGGGAGGGTGGAAGGTGGTTGGGAAGGAGGGGACAAGGCTGGGACAAGGGCAGGGTTCCTGTGGATAACTACCTGTGACTTACACGGTTTGGGTGTGAGTAGATGTTGAACTCGCTGTTGCGGGCAAAGCCAATGAGGGTTATTCCTGCTTGTTCGGCTAGCTTGATGGAGAGGCTTGTGGGGGCGCCGAGAGCAACGATTATCGGGCAGCCGAGTTTGATAGCCTTGGCAATGATCTCTTGAGGAACCCTGCCGCTGAACAGCAAAACGCAGTTACTCGCGTCAAAATCGTTGAGCACGCACCAGCCTACCAGCTTGTTGAGCACTATGTGCCTGCCGATGTCGTCAAACCAAGCCACCACTGAGCCTTCTTTAATCAGCGCTGCGCTGTGGACTCCACCCGTCCTTTGAAAGAGTGGCGAGCTGCTGCGGAGCAGCTCAACAACGGCGTTGACCTCTGCTGCGCTCACGGTTACGTTGGATTTGTTGAAGGGCGGGGCAGCCCCTGCGGATGAACCCTCCAAAGAAGCCAGGCCAGCTGATGCCTGGCGCAGGCTGACATCGATGATGCCCTCTTGTACCTCAACTGCCAAAGTGTCGATATCGGCCAGCTTGGTGATAGCTCCTATACAGAAGAGATAACCTACCGCAAGCTCCTCAATATCCCACGGTGAGCAGGTGAAGGTGTAGAGGGGAGCACCGTCAAGCACAATGCTCATCTGCAGCTCTTGGACAACTCTGTCCAGGCGCTCTTGCACCCCGTCACTCGTATAACGCAAAACCGGGTGCTTGATACAGCAATCAATTGTAGAAGGGTTGTTGGCTAGGTTATTCATCAAAGGGATAGTCTTTGAGGGCAGCAAAAGGTGATTCGGGGTTGATTCCGTCAGTTGCAGGGTCCACTTTGGCACTTTCAGCAACGGGAGCGCCAAGGGGAGCCTCAGAAATGAGGCCTTCGCAATCTGCCCTACACAGCGTCACCGGAGGCAACTCATACACTATAGCCGCCAGCAGCGGAGGAGCAATATCTATGCGACCCGAGGAATCCACCATCTCATAGGTTTCAAGTTTGTCATCGCCCGGCTCCTCCAGGGGCTCAAAGAGATAGTAGCCTTGAATCTCGCCGGTGAGAGAAATCTCGGTGCTCTCAAGGCACCTGTCGCAGCTCGCTGAAAGATTGGCAGTGGCCGTTCCGCTGAGCAAGATAGCCTCGCTGGTATTGGTGAGGTTGATGTCGTAGCCAATGCCCTCGGCTACTTGAAAGTGGCGAAACCCTATCTCAATGCTGGTAAGGGGCAAAGCACCCTCGGCGTGCTCATTGCTACCGGTGTTGGTAAGGCGCGGCAAAACCTGGATATAGAGAGGATCGAGCTGCATGGTGCGGATTAGCGCAGAGGCGCGGACTTGGTGTTGAGTCTCTCCCTGCAGCGGCGTACGTTCTCGTTTATCTGCGAAACGGTGGTCTCTATGTGCGAGAACACGGTGTCGGCATAGTCCTCGGCACCAGCGCGCATCTCGCGCTCTTGCTCACGGGCATCGGCCAAAACATTTTCAGCCTGCTGCTGCGCAATGCGAACGACCTCCTGCTGGCTGGCAATAGTCAGCGCCTGGTTGCGGGCATCTTCGAGGATCCTGTTGGCCTCTACTTCTGCATCCTCCAGGATGTTTTGCTGCTCGCGCACTATTTGGCGGGCCTGGGCAAACTCCTGGGGAAACAGCTGCCTAATCTCATCAAGTATGTCCAGCGCAGGGCCAACGTCTATAGTGCGTCTATCCCTGTTTCCCAGTGATGCCTTGCCATCCTCAATAAGGTCGGAGAGCTCATCTACTAAAGCCAAAACGCCAGTTTCGTCCATCATTGTTCCTTTCAAAACCTTAAAGCACGGCACCTTGCGGTATCGCGGCCAGATATAGAACCAGTTGCATGGTAGTGTAGCACACTCATCATTCCTTCTCGATTTCAAATCGCACAGAAATGGTATTACCTTTTACCCTCACCTTGGGCAAGTCCACGAGACTCAAATAATAGCGCTCGCCAAGGACCTCAAAGGCGCCTTCAAGCGCACGGACAAAGTGGTTAGAGTCTTGCGCGGATATCTGAAGGCCGCGGCTATCCTTGTGCAGATGGTTGCTTTTTGCAGCCTGCTCCGTTTTGGCGCGACCCGTTACACTCTTGATGAGGGGCTTGAGAGGGGTAATCTGCCCTGCCAGGATTCGGTGGGCTGTGCGCTCAGACAGCTTGAGCCCCATATCGGCGCTCCCCTCTTGCAGCTCGCCTGAATCCCCGGTGGCGGCCAGCCTGTGTACTAGGGGGAGGGCTTTGGCATCCTTGCAGAAAAGCAGCTCTTCTCGCTTGAGGCTCTTTTGGCCGAATTCAAGCAGGGTTGCTGCAATTTGGGCCGGAGAGCCCAAATACACATTGATGGCCAGGTCTTCTGTCAAGACAAACTCCACCACGGCGCGGGCGATATTATGGGGGCCTTTGCTAATCTCCAGCGCGCCTTGGTCGTTGCGGGTGAGCTGGGGCAATGTGGACTGATCGCTGCGCTCGGACAGTTCCTCGGGGTTGGTCTCCACTAAGATGGCAGCGCCGAGCTCCGGTGCCGAGCATGCCACGCGGGCAAGCTGGGCATTGGACGCAACGGAATAGAGCGCCATGCCACGCCCATGCACTCCCCATCGGTCGATAACCATAGTGTCAAGCTTTGAAGTGACGCGCGGCTCAAAGACCCGCTTTTGCAAGTCAAAGGGGATGCCTACACCGTCGTCGATGACCGCAAGGGTGCGGGTGCCCTCTTCTTTGTTGGTGGCTAAAAAGATGTTGCTTGCCCCGGCATCGCGGGCATTGCGCAGGAGCTCAATGACAATGTCCTCAACAGAACGAATGTCGTGCTTTGCCTGGCGGCGCTCCGCCTCGGCGCTTCTAAGCCGCACAAAACCACTGCCAAGGCTTTCCTCAACACGCAGATGCACTTCTCCAGAGAGCTGCTCAACAAATTCTATGAGCTTATCGTCGGGCATTACTTGGCGGTATCTTCAGCGCGGCTCTCGCGAATCACCAACACCTTGACTTGGCCGGGATACTGCATCTCGCTTTCTATCTGCTTGGCAATATCGTGAGCCAAAACCTTGGCTTGGTCGTCATCAATCTTGGAGGGCTCCACCATTACGCGGATTTCTCGGCCTGCCTGCATGGCGTAGGTTTTTTCTACCCCATCGTGGGCATTGGCAATACCTTCGAGCTGCTCCAGGCGCTTGATATAGCTTTCAACGCTTTCACGGCGAGCACCGGGGCGCGCAGCCGAGATGGCATCAGCAGCCTGAATGAGTACGGCTAAAACGGTGGAGGGCTCCACGTCGGCGTGGTGTGCCTCAATGGCATGCACAATCTCGGGCTTCTCGCCAAAGCGGCGGGCCAGGTCGGCACCAATGATGGCATGCGAGCCTTCATTCTCGTGGTCGATGGCCTTGCCCAGGTCATGGAGAAGTCCTGCACGTCTGGCGGGTTTGGGGTTAAGCCCCAGCTCAGAAGCCATGACGCCGGCCAGGTACGAAACCTCCAGCGAGTGCTTGAGCACGTTTTGCCCAAAGGAGGTACGGTAGCGCAGGCGACCCAGCGTCTTGATAAGCTCAGGGTGCAGATCCATGATTCCGGCATCAAAGGCTGCGGCCTCGCCGGCTTCTTGTACCTCGCGCTCCACCAGCTTGGTGGCCTTGATGTACATCTCTTCAATGCGGGCCGGGTGAATACGCCCGTCAGCAATGAGGTTCTCAAGTGTGATGCGGCCAATCTCGCGGCGCACGGGGTCAAAGCTCGAGACGGTCACCGTCTCGGGCGTGTCATCGATGATGAGGTTGATGCCCGTGATCTGCTCAAAGGTGCGGATGTTGCGACCTTCCTTGCCGATGATTCGCCCCTTGACGTCATCCGAGGGAATGGTGACTGAAGAAACCGTATGCTCAGCAGCATGATCAGCAGCCACACGCTGAATGGCAAGTGAGAGAATCTCGCGTGACTTTTTGTCTGCTTCGTTGCGTGTTTGCTGCTCGGCCTCGCGGATGATGGCGGCGGCCTCGCGGGTGACATCGCTCTTGACGTTTTCAAGCAACACCTCGCGCGCCTGACTCTCATTCATGTTTGCTACGCGGGTTAGCTCTTGCTGTGCCTCTTCAAGAGCAGTGCTGAGCTCGCGGTCTTTCTTCTCAACCTGGCCTGCCAGGGAGGAAATCTGGTGCTCGCGGGCATCCAGGCTGTCAACCCTTTTGTCCAGGTTTTCTTCGCGCTGCATGAGACGGTTTTCTAGTAAAGTGATTTCTTTTCGACGCTCGGAGGCGTCACGCTCGGCCTCTTGCTTAATTTGGTAGGCAGCATCCTTGGCCTCTGCCTTGGCCTCGCGCTTGATGATGTCAGCCTGCTTTTCGGCA
>WRBR01000106.1 GCA_009784425.1 Coriobacteriia bacterium
GCTGCCTTTACCTTCAGACATAACTTCAGCCTGGTCAATGGCGACGCGGGTCCGGCAACGCTCTTCTATGCCTGGATGTGGTTTCAGCTGCCGCACGGGGTTATTGCGGTTTCGCTTTCGCGCGCACTTTTTACGGAAATGTCCAAGTCTGCTGCCGCCGATGACATGGGAGCCTTCAGGCGTTTCATGCAAAACGGCAATACCGGCACCCTGCTCTGCATGATTCCCCTCGCGGGGCTCATGTGCGTTCTCTCCACACAGATTATGCAGATGTTCAGGATGGGCGCCTTTACCGCCGACGATGTTGCCACGGTGGCGCTCGTCTTAAGCGTTTGGGTGTTGGCGCTGCCCGTGTATTCCTTTCAGCTCCACCTCTTCAACGTCTTTGCTTCCTTGCGTCGCTTCACAACATTCTCGCTAATCTGCACGAGTTTTTGCGCACTGCAGTGCGCGCTTTACGCGGTGCTGAGCTCCCCTGAACTGCTGGGGCTCGTGGGTATCTGCGTGGCAGACATCGTCTACTATGCTGTGACGGTGGTGGTTTTGCTCATCGTTTTGCGCCGCTATGTGGGAGAAGTGGGAGTGCGAGGAACTCTCGTGAGCTCACTCAAAGCCCTGGCAGCAACCCTGCTGGTTGTTGGCCTGCTTTGGTTTTTACTGCCGAGCCTTCCGTACTGGGCAGGCCCCCTGGGCGGCTTTGCAATGGTTGTACTCTACGGTGCCGCAGGCCTGGCCGCCATACTCGTCTTATACAAACTCCTGCGCATCAAGGAGACAGACCTCCTCTTCAACGCAGCCAAACGCTTCCTTAAGCGGAGTTAAATTTCTTTGAAACCAACACCGTGTTGCCCTGAGCGTTGATGAACAGATCGGTCTGCAAGCTCATGCCAAAATCAAAGTTATTCACTTCGTTCAAGAGAGTCTTGAGCTCTCGCCCATCCACTCCCAGGGTTGAACATATCTCGTCGTAGTGCTCAAGCAGCCTGGCAACCAGCGCGGTGGAAAAGACGCGCAGGGCCTCGGCGCTCCCATGCACGCGCACTCCCATAGGAATCTGAGAAAGCCAGTTAAGCTTGGTGGTGAACACCAAGGAAACATAAGGCCCGCCCTCACTCTGCGTAGAAGCTAGCGAGATTGAGCGCAGCTCATGGTAATAATAAAAGCCCAGGGTAACGTGGCTTGCCTTCTTTGCCTCATTACTAAAGTGCTTGGAGCAGTCAGGCGAAAAGAAGCTTACGCGCCGGTCAGAAAAACCTATCTCCCACTGCATACCCTCAGCAGTCTCAGGATTCCTCTGATACGACGAGCCCACGTTGATAAAGGAGAGCAAGTCAAGGCTACCCAAGGGCATAGTCTCAAAGACCTCACCTTGCTGCGGAATAAGACGCCCCGTGTCATCGGTAGCAAAAGCATCTGCTACATGAGTACGCCCCTTGTAAGCAGAATCAATCTTGCATCTTTCAATAATCACGCCCATGTTTAAGCATTATAGCGTGGTACAGGAGGGACGGGGCTTGATGTGCTGCGGATTGGTAAGAGAGGGACGGGGTTGGTGTACCACTCCCTATGCTATCCCAGCCAAGTCCTTCTCAACCAGGCTTCTTAAGTAATCAGATCGACTCATATTCAAGGCCTTTGCCCTCTCGTCTATGGCACGTATCTTCGACTTGGGCTCCTTAAAAGTTACTGGCCTGAGCTCTTCGTTAAAAAGCAGTGGGCGACCAACAATAACCTCACCTTTAGCCACTCCTGGATACTCTCCGCGCTCTACAGCCTCAGACCACTCTTCAATCTGAACAGCAGTAACACCGTATTTTTTCTCAAGTTTTTTGGCATCCATAGTAATCACTTTCCTGCCATTCCTAGCTCAATCAGCATCTTTGCCGTTGGCGGGGACTTTGCATGATAAATCAGCGTTCCATACGGCTTATCAATTGCAACCAGCTCAATCAAGTTGCCTCTGCGGTCAAACCCAATAGCTATCATTTGGTCAACATCCGGCACTTCTCGTCGCTGTTTTCTGAGGAAGTTCTCCCAAGCAAACACAACGTCTTCTTCGCTTAGAGAATGCTTTAAAGCATTAGGGTGTACTTCAATATCAAACAATAGCGTAGCCTCTCAATTACGTACGACAACAGTGTACTACGAAATGTCTTGAATCGTCAAACCGACTTTGGTACAGGAGGGACGGGGTTGGAACAGAGGGACGGGGTTAGTGTACCAATTTTGACCAAGGTCAAAATTGGTACACTAACCCCGTCCCTCTGTTCCAACCCCGTCCCTCTAATCTTGAGTATCCCATTCTGAAAAAGCCGTTTTGAAATCGGTCGTGTAGCCGGAGTGCATGGTGAATAGGGCTTCGATGCCCTCAAGCCTTGATAGTTTTCTTATGCTTTGACTTTGTTCGTCATTATTCATGTTGAAAACATCAACGAACAAGACTACCTTGCCGTTATTGAGATTCAAGTTATCTCCCGTAAACAGGTATATCCCATTTACCACATAGCAGGCGGAACCGTCTGTATGGCCCGGTGTGTATATGCATTGTATCTGAGCGCCTTTGACCGTAATGGTCTCGCCATCGCTCAATGTTCCGTACCCCCTGTTCATATCAGCAAAGACTTTAGAACGGGATTGCCCTTCGTCCGTCAGGAGAAAAGTCTGATTGCTTTCCGCCATGTAAACATCGGCTGAGGTAAATAAAGAAACGGCTGCCACATGGTCGGCATCGGTATGCGTTAGAAAAACGGCGGAAACATCGTCACTATCTATGCCAAAGTCATCCAACGCGCGCATCGTGGCTTCGTTGTCGTTGCCCGCATCAAACGCTATGTACTGATTGCCGTTTTGAAGCAGATACAGATTCACAAACCCATTATTAATGGCGTATACCCCTGTCACAATCTCCTGAGATTTCAAGGGGCTCATGGTGCTGATAGCAATCAGGGATCGTATGGGATTGATGAGCAAAAAGGCGGCCACGACAACTACGACGCCGACCGCAATAAGGATAACATTGCCTTTTTTCTTCTTACCTTTGCCCACGATACTCACTCCTTGTTTCCGAATAGGTACATCATAACATGGAGTCAGGGAGTCAAAGGGGGCGTCAGGCTGTGTGGAAACGTCATTGCGGGCTTGACCCGCAATCTTTTAACATGCGGTTAAAGATTGCGGGTCAAGCCCGCAATGACGAAATTGGGCTTTTTCACACACCCTGGCGTATAGTTTTGACTCCCCCTTTGACTCCCCCATTTCTGTGCCATAATGCTGGAGAGTCTAAAGCGCTTGAGGAGGCCTCCAATGACTGTCAATGATATGGTTCTTGATTATCTTGCTTCGCACAATATCGAGATTGTTGGGTTTGCGGACCTGTCGGTTCTTCCTGCTGAGCAGCGCGAGAATTTTCCTTTTGGGATATCGATTGGTATTCCCTACTCACGTGAGAGTATGCTCGATAACATTAACGATAAGCCTAAAGCTAGTTGGGATGAATACAACAAGCACAA
Source organism: Coriobacteriia bacterium (assembly GCA_009784425.1). Taxonomy (GTDB): domain Bacteria; phylum Actinomycetota; class Coriobacteriia; order Coriobacteriales; family UBA8131; genus WQXH01. The sequence continues at coordinate 3,510 of WRBR01000106.1, forward strand.
TCAGCGCATGGCTGAGGCAGCAATCGGGCTTGCCGGAGAATTGGCGGCTCTGGGGTACAAAGCAAGCGCCAAACCGCAGTACTCCATTATGTATAACAGCGACCTGAGATCGCTGCTCCCGTTCAAAACCGTTGCCGGCCTGGCGGGTCTGGGATGGATAGGCAAGTGCGCCCTCTTTGTCACCGAAAATTACGGCTCAGCGCTGCGCCTCGCGATGGTGTTGACAACTGCCCCGCTAAACTGCGGCAAGCCCCTCACTGCTTCTCGCTGCGAGAGCACTTGCATGACCTGCCGAGACATGTGCCCAGCGCAGGCCCCTTCGGGCAAGCTTTGGGAGCCCGGCATGGATCGCGCTGAGTTCTTCGATGCCGCTGCCTGTAATCAAGCCGCCCGCCAGAGAGCTCAGACTTTACTGAGCATAGATCATACTGTTTGCGCCCTCTGCATGTCTCACTGTCCTTTCACCAGACGCGCTTTTGATTACTGAAGCCTGAGAAAAGGGTTTTCATGGGCACCATTCCATAAAAAACGCAAGTTTTGCCTGAAAACACGCCCTGTGTAGTAGTTTTTGACGGTCAAATTATTTCAAAACTAACAGTGAATTGTTAAAGTGCAGGTAGATTGCATGCGCTGGTTCTACTACATTCTCAACCTCGAAAAAAACTACTACACAGGGCGCGTTTTCAGGCAAAATAGGCGAGAAACGTGGAATGAAGTGTTGCTACGCATAATTCAACTGAAGTTGCGGAATGCCGTCGCGTCGCCTCCGACTGGCCAAGCTTTCACTGGAGTAGGTTGAATCGTTCCTCTTACACACTCAGTTGTGATAGCTTCCGTATTCACGGAGTAGAGGCAGTTGCTTCTTCCACGTGCTGCGTAGGTGGGCGTGCCAGACGGTTTCGCCGGCAGCAAGTATCTTGAAGACGCCCTTGGCGTGAAGCAGCGAATGGAGCAGGCGGCGCGCGGAATACGCTTTGCGGCTGGCGTCGATCATTTCCTGCTGTAGCTCGACAGGCGACATATTCTTGGGCTTGTGCACAACGCTTCCGTTGAAGCGCTCCCAAATCTGGTGCAGCAGCTTGTCCTTGTTCTGTTCGTACACCGGCGTTCCGGGGACAAAGAACATCGACTGTATCAGGCAGCCGTGTATCTTATTGTCGATGATGAACTGGCCGAGGCGCTCGCCTACTCCCGGGGTGTCTTCGTCGGATCCCAGGATGAACAGGCCGCGCACGCCAATGCCGTGTGCCTGGATGTTGGCGATAGATTTTTCGATACGCTCGCGCGTGCAGCGCTTGTGGTAGCGCTCAAAGGAGGCGTCGTCGATAAACTCAATCCCCAGGCTTATTTCAAAGAAGTTGGCCTGCTTCATGAGGGCGAGCATCTCATCGTCAAAACCCAGCTCCCAGCGTGCCTGCACGGTGATGGGCGCGGTGAGCTCGCTTGCGATGATTGCCTTCAGCACCGAGATTGCCCACTCGCGGCTCTGCGCAAAGTTGTCGTCAGTAAGCCACACGGCGCGGTTAAGGCGCGGCGGAAAGCTGCCCTTGTGGAAGGCAACGGCTTGACGGATGTCCTCAACAACCGCCTCGGGCGAGCGCGTGCGCACCTTGCGCCCAAAGTGAGCGATAACGCAGCAGTAATCGCATGTTCCCGAGCAGCCACGCGAGGCATGCACCTGCGGCCAAAGGGTGTTGTATTTCTTGGCCTTCTTTGCGTACTCGTACACCAGCGCGCGGTTGGGAATGATCTCAATGTTGGTAGGCTGCGGGCGCTCTTTGGTGAGGATGACTTCTTCCGTGCCGTCTTGGTCGCGGCTGAGATAAGCGAGACCCGGAATCTGCACAGGCGCAACCTCTTCGCCCAAACCCTGCAGCGCCTCAATAAACTCAACAATGCTCTCATCGGCATCACCAAGCATCACGTAATCAGCGTAACGCACCGCCTCTTTGTAATTAAGCGTTGCGTGCATGCCACCGAGCACCACCAGTGGGCGAGCTTGTGTTTTGGGACAGAGGGACGGGGTTGGAGTGGTACAGAGGGACGGGGTTGGAGTGGTACAGAGGGACGGGGTTGGAGTGGTACAGAGGGACGGGGTTGGTGTACCACTTTTTGTCCCAAAAAGTGGTACACCAACCCCGTCCCTCTGTACCACTCCAACCCCGTCCCTCTGTACCACTCCAACCCCGTCCCTCTGTACCACTCCAACCCCGTCCCTCTGTACCACTCCAACCCCGTCC
>WRBR01000107.1 GCA_009784425.1 Coriobacteriia bacterium
TAGCCCGGCCACGTCTCTCCCTCCTTGGTGTAGTTATTGCTTCCTGAGCAGCTTGTTCGTGTCATTCTATACCACTCTTTGCCCTAATGCAACACTTTATCCCAAAAATTTCCACCTACACTTGAAAAAAGGGCGCAATTAGGTAGAAACTAAGAAATATTGAATTAGTTAGGAATTTCTAGTTTGCTAGTGACCCAGACCGGCGGTCATTTCTACTGCGTGTTCTAGTTGATCGTAGATTGCATCAAAGCATTCGGTGGCGGCTTTTTGGCTGCCGGGCAGATTGATTACCAGAGTGGAGCCGCGTTGCATGCAGACGGCCCGGGAGAGCATGGCTCTGCGTGTCTTGAGCATACTGGCTGCTCGCATGGCCTCGGCTATGCCGGGCACGTTGCGCTCGCAGACATCGGCCGTGGCCTCGGGGGTAACGTCTTTATGCGAGAGGCCGCTTCCTCCACAGGTGAGGATGACATCGCTTTCTACAGAGGCATCCACAATGGCCTCGGAGATACTCTCACGCTTATCCGGCACCACAACGTGTGTGCTCACCGTCCAGCCCTGAGCTATGATTAGCTCTGCCAGAGCCTCTCCCGCAGTGTCGTCGGCCAAGGTGCGCGTTGAAGAACAGGTGATGATTGCAACTGAGAGTTCCATACTAGTCCTCCCTACTCCAGGTGCCGGACTTGCCGCCCTCTTTAAGCACCAGACGAATATCGGTTATCTCCATGCCACGATCAGCCGCCTTGCACATGTCATAAATAGTGAGGCATGCCACGCTTACCGCAGTGAGCGCCTCCATCTCTATGCCGGTTTGCCCGGTGACGCCCAGTGTGGCCAGGACATGAATGCCAACCTTTCCCTCAGGATGCTCGCCGGGCGCATAGGGAGTGAGGTCCACCGTACTTTTGGTGATATTGAGCGGATGGCAGAGCGGAATGAGGTCTGCTGTGCGCTTTGACCCCATGATGCCGGCTATGCGCGCGCAGGCAAGCACGTCTCCCTTGGGAGCGGTACCGTCAGTAATCATCGCCAGGGTCTCGAGCGCCATGCAAACAAAGCCCTCAGCCTTGGCGAGCCTGACCGTCTCGTCTTTCAAGCCAACATCCACCATATGGGCCTCACCCTTAGCATTTATGTGGGTCAATTCACTCATTCTCAACCACCTATCTGATTCATGTAGTGCTCGGTGCCTACCTTGTGATGATGCTCGTCCGGTTTGCTTGAAAGTGCTTCAAGCAGAATCTGCCGCACTGCCTCGTCGCTGCCAGAGCGCAGGGCGGTTTTTACGTCAAAGAATCTGTCGCTGAAGAGACAGGGCAACAGCTCTCCGTCTACGGTGAGGCGCAGACGGTTGCATTCGGCACAGAAGTGTCGGCTGAGCGCCGAGATAAAACCAACGGTGCCCGCGGCTCCCTTGAAGTGATAGTAGCGCGCCGGCCCCCAGCCATCTGGTGTTTCGTTGCGCTTTATGATGGGCTCCAGGCTGCCGAGGCCGCTCTCTTCTGCCTTTTGGTTAATCAGGGCTATGAGCTCCTCGTTGGGGATGGTGTCTTCTGGTGTCCAGCCGAGGCCTTCGCTGCCGCAGTTGTCCCCTACCGGCATGTACTCGATGAAGCGCACATGCAGAGGCCGGTCTATGCTCATGCGCGCAAAGGCCAAAAGGTCTTGGTTGAGGCTGCGCACTACCACGGCATTGACCTTGACCGGATTGAAACCCAGCTCAAGTGCAACATCGATGCCGTTGAATACGTCCTGGATGTTGCCCCAGCGGGTGATGTAGTGATACTGCTCGGGATCCAGGGTGTCGAGTGAGATGTTGACGCGGCTAAGCCCTGCCTCCCTTAGCTTTGCTGCCATTTTGGGAAGGAGAATACCGTTGGTAGTCATGGCAATGGACTCAATCTGCGGTATCTCATGGAGCTGCGCCACCAGGTCCTCAATGCCCAGGCGCACCAACGGCTCTCCGCCGGTCAAGCGAATGCGCTTGAAGCCCTCACCGGCAGCTACCCGCACAAAGCGGTAAATCTCTTCCAGGCTGAGTATGCCACCGTGCTGCTTTGCCGGCACGCCTTCTTCGGGCATGCAGTAGCGACAGCGCAGATTGCACCTATCGGTAACCGATATGCGCAGATAGTCTACCGTTCTGCCGTGTTGGTCAAAGGCCACGCGCGCTCTCCAGTCCTAGATTTCCACGCCTTCGTCGATGTCAAGCCTGATACAGCAAACCATTTCACTCTTGGCTTTGCCGTCTAAGCCCTCTTGAAGCACCACCAGACAGTTGGCATTTTGCAGAGCACTCAGCAATGCCGAGGACTGGTTTTTCTCAGGGGTCACCAGGTACTCACCGCTGGCTTTGTCACGCTCAACGCGGGCGCGGAGATAGAATCGGCGGGAGTCCGGCTTGTAGGCATCGGTGGTGAGGCGGGCTTTAGTCACCGGCCGCTTGATGCTCGTAAATCCCTGCATCTGGCGGAGCGCCGGGCGCAGCAGTACCTCAAAGCCAACCATAGCGGCCGAGGGATTGCCCGCCAGCCCAAAGACTATTGTGTTGTTGACTATGCCCAGGGTCTGCGCCTTGCCGGGGCGCATGTTGACCTTGCAGAAGTGCACGGTTCCCAGCTCGCTCAAAACCTGGTAGGTAAAGTCGTAGTCGCCTCCGGCGGCGCCGCCGCTTATCAGCACCATGTCGTGATGGGCCACGGCCTGTTGTATTGCCTGGAGTATCTCGTTATTGTTGTCTCGGACGATGCCCAAGATGTTGGGCTCTCCGCCGGCTGCCTTAACAGCAGCGGCAAGGGAATAGCAGTTGGAATTACGAATCTGGCCAGGTCCGGGCACTTCTGAGGGACCCACCAGCTCATCGCCCGAGGAGAGTATAGCCACCCGCGGGCGACGGATGACCTCAACGTGCGGGTTGCCCGTTGCAGCCAAAAGCCCTATGCCCGCGGCATTAACTACGGTGCCGGCCTTGAGGAGCAGGTCTCCTGCCAAGGCCTCTTCGCCTTTATCGCGCACATTCAAGCCGAGCTTGGCGCCTGCAGTGAGGATAACCTGGGTTCCCTCTGGTTTTTCCGCTGACACCCCGGTTACCTCAACTTTTTCTATCATGACCACCGTGTCTGCCCCGGCCGGCATCATGGCGCCGGTCATAATTCTCAGTGCCTCGCCGCTTTGCACGGTGCCCTCAAAAACGCTGCCCGCGCCGATTATCCCCAACACCTTGAGCTGGGCGGGGTTTTTCGGACTTGCTTGTTCTATATCAGCTGCCTTAAGAGCAAAGCCATCCATAGCGGAGTTGGCAAAGGGGGCAATGTCTCTGTCGCTTACGATGTCTTGGGCCAAAACCCTTCCCATTGCCTCCTGCATGGGGACGCTCTGGGGCTCTAAAACCTTGGCAAAGCTTAAGATCTTCTCTATGGCATCTCTTACCGCAACAGTTTCTGATGATTCGTAATGATTGCTCATGAAAGCGCTCCATCTTTTCAGCGTTATCTAACAGGCACCTATTATCCTCCATAGAGCTTGATTTGCCAACGACAATCAGCTGCCCACAACATAATGCCAGCCGCTTGCGATTGCGCACCCGCCGTCTGGCACAGATGAGGGCAAGACCTTGGCAAAGCATCAGTTACCTTAAGTAGACGCAAGGTCAGCTTTACCGCTCTTTTCGCCCGTAGTTTATGCGTTACGAGAGAAGTCAGAGTGTGCACTGGTCTGTTCTATGGATAAAACTACGCTATATTACTTCAGCGCAACGGGCAATAGCCTGGCGGTAGCACTTCATCTTTCAAGACTGTTGGATATTGGGGATCCGGTCTCGGTTCCCGGCTCGCTGGTCAATGAGGACCCTTATATCGATGCCTGCGGAGCAAAGGCTCTGGGCTTTGTTTTTCCGGTACAGCGGGCCACCATCCCCGAAATGCTGAGGGGCTTCATCCAGTCGATGCCGGTAGATCCGGATTGCTATTACTTTGCCATCTCAACGTTCTCGATTTTTGGCTCCAACGAGTTTTGGGATATTGATGAGTTGCTCGTTTCGCAGGGAGCCGCCCTCAACTTCGCAGCCAGCGTGCGCATGATGGGCAATGTGGGTCTTAAGCGCCCTTCTGAGGCTACGATTCAAAAGCGCCTTGAGCTCATGGAGCGCCAGGTAGAGGAGATAGCCACTGCGGTTGCCTATCGCCAGGAGAACTTCTTTCCCCGCGCCAACAAGGCTTTGGGTCTGGCCGTGCGTACTTTTACCGACTTTCGCAGGCGGCATATCATCTTTCGTATTGATAAGCACTGTAAAGGCTGCGGTATCTGCGTTCAGGTGTGCCCTGCGCAAAACATCCACTTGCCTGATGCGGGCTCGGAGTCCGCGGTTCCCATACGCTCTGATAAGTGTGAGGCATGCCTTGCCTGTGTTCACTGGTGTCCGGCGGCTGCGGTGAGTGCTTCGAGGCGCGGGCATACCAGCTATCATAATCCTCTGGTTCTCCCGGAGCAATTGCACCAGATTGCCCCAAAGAATCACGTTGGTTTTCCCAATGACAACACCCAGTTGCTCACCGGAGACTCCGACGAGACCATTCTCAGCGAAGACCTGCCTGCTACTTCTGGCGACGACCCCTTTGCCTCCACTGACACCAAAGCCTTACCTGACAGCTCCAACAAAGCCGATGAATCTCAAGAGCAACCCCTAAGCGACGAGGAGATTGCCCAAGCCCTCTCTGACCTGGAGTGACCCCGTGGAACAGGGGGACGGGGTTGGTGGAACAGGGGGACGGGGTTGGTGGAACAGGGGGACGGGGTTAGTGTTCCAATTTGACCTTGGTCAAATTGGAACACTAACCCCGTCCCCCTGTTCCACCACACTAACCCCCGTCCCTCTCTGTCCCACGGGGTCACTCACTGCTACAA
>WRBR01000108.1 GCA_009784425.1 Coriobacteriia bacterium
GGGGGGGGGCGGGGGTGGGGGCGGGGGGGGGGGGGGGGAGGGGGGGGACGGGGTGGGAACAGGGGGGCGGGGTTAGTGTTCCAATTTGACCTTGGTCAAATTGGAACACTAACCCCGTCCCCCTGTTCCAACCCCGTCCCCCTGTTCCAACCCCGTCCCCCTGTTCCAACCCCGTCCCCCTGTTTCACTTTCTTGGTGCCCCCTGCAGGATTCGAACCTGTGGCCTACTGCTCCGGAGGCAGTCGCTCTATCCCCTGAGCTAAGGGGGCACTCTTTCATTGTAGCCTATTGAGAACGAGTACTCAGACTATACTGTACCCATGACAAATTCACTCACTATAGAATCTATGGCGTACCACGGCGCTGGCATTGCTCGCACAGCAGAGGGAAAGGTCATGTTTGTGAGCGGGGCAGTGGCGGGAGACAGGATTCAACCGCTTGAGGTGCGAAGTACGCCTAAGCATGACAAGTGCCATAGCTTTGAGCTCATTGAGCCTTCGTCGGCTCGGGTGGCGGCGCCTTGCAAGTATGCGGACACCTGCGGTGGATGTCCGTGGCAGGTTATCAGTTACGAAGAGCAGTTGCGCTGGAAGCGCAGGTCTGTGGTAGATGCCCTGGAGCGTATCGGCAAGCTTTCTGATGCCGAGGAGCTGGTAGCAAGCTGTATGCCCTCACCCTTGCAGTGGCATTATCGCAACAAGATGGAGTTTGACGTGTTTACCCAAGGGGGCAAGCTCTGTTTGGGTCTACACAAGAAGGAGAGCCAGGAGCACGTTGCGCTGGAAGAGTGCCTGCTTTTGCCGGCGAGCCAAGTAGGGCTTCCTGCTCATCTGGCGGGCGTACTCAATTACAGCTTAAAGGAAGAACAAGACAAGCTCCTCAGGGTGGCAATCAGGAGCTCCTTTGCCTTTGGAACGTCTGAGCTGGCGCTCTATATGCAACCCTGCGGGGTCAACCGGGCTCTACTTGCCAGAACACTCAACAGTAACAAGGCATTTGCAAGCCTGGTACGGGTGATTGTCAGCGGAGAGCTGGCAGAGCGTAAGGTCAAGAAGGTCGAGGTGCTTGACGGAGCGGGATACTGGCAAGAGGAGCTGGCGGAGAGCCGCTTTAAGATTAGCGCGCCCTCCTTCTTCCAAACCAATACTCTGGTTGCAGCAGCCATGATTGCTCAGCTGGGTGCAATGCTGAACGAGCTAAACTTGGATGAGTACACCCCGGTGGCCGACCTCTACTGCGGAGCCGGCACCTTCACGCTTCCCTTGGCGCAGCGCTTTTTTCAAGTGAGCGCGATTGAAAGCTACGGCTCATCCATCAGAGACCTCAGGCGCAACCTTGATGATGCAGGCCTTGCAGACAGAGTAGAAGTCATAGGTGGCGACGTAGCCCGAGAGCTCGGCACGCTAGAGCCCCCCACACTGGCAGTTATCGATCCACCACGCAGCGGCCTCAGACCCGAGGCGCGCAGCGCGCTGCTGGAGGCAAAGATTCCCTACCTGGTATACGTGTCCTGCAACCCGGCCACTCTGGCGCGAGACATCAAAATATTAGCGCAGGAGTATCAAATATTAAGCGTCACGCCCTTTGACCAGTTCCCACAGAGTTATCATGTAGAGGTGATGATACTGCTGGGAAGCAAAAACAAATGAGATGAGGAATAGTTATGAGCATCCGGTATATCGCTGAGCCCGTGATTTTGAAAGACGGCCAGCCGGTTTTTGTTAAAGATGTTGGCTACGGACCAGACACGGTAAGCGGGAGAAGCCTCACCATGTCGTATCGGATTATGCTTGCCCATCAGATGAAAAAAGGCAAGCAGGAGAGCCAATTGCTGGAGTCAAAGCTCCCCTCTGTTGGCCAGTTGCACCTGACCTTTGACGCGCTCATCTCGCATGACATAACCTATGTGGGCATCATTCAAACCGCCCGCGCGAGCGGCATGACAGAGTTTCCCGTGCCGTACACGCTCACCAATTGCCATAATTCGCTTTGCGCCGTGGGAGGCACCATCAACGAGGACGACCACGTCTTTGGCCTCAGCGCGGCCCACAAATACGGCGGCAACTACGTGCCGGCAAATGTGGCGGTTATCCACCAGTTTGCCCGCGAGCGTCTCACCGGTGTGGGCAAGATGATCCTGGGCAGCGATTCGCACACCCGCTACGGCAGCTACGGCTGCATGGGCATAGGCGAGGGAGGGGGAGAGCTGGCCAAGCAACTGCTCTCCAACAGTTATGACCTTGCCTTGCCGGAGGTGGTGTTGGTGTGGCTCACCGGTGCGCCTAGACCCGGCGTTGGACCCCATGATGTGGCGCTGGCCCTGGTGGGGGAGACCTTCAAAGACGGTAGGGTCAAGAACAAGATACTGGAGTTTGCCGGGCCGGGCATTGCCAACCTCAGCATGGATTATCGCGCCGGTATCGATGTCATGACTACTGAGACCAGTTGCCTTTCTTCCATCTGGCCGGCCGACATCACCACCGCCAGTTTCTACGACATGGTGGGACGCATTGAAGACTTCAAGATGATGGGTATGGAGGAGGGCAGCTACTATGATGCCATCGTTCAAGTTGACCTGAGTTCCGTTGAGCCGATGATTGCGCTTCCCTTTCACCCCTCCAAGGCCTACCCGATTGCAGAGCTCCAAGACAATGCGTTTGGTATCCTCAAAACCATAGAAGATGAGGCAAACGAAGAACTCGGCGGACAGGTCAAGCTCAATTTGCTGAGCCACATAGACAAAAAGGGCCTGATTCAGTGCGATCAGGGCATTATCGTCGGCTGCGCCGGTGGACTTTACGAGAACCTCACCGAGGCGGCTGCTATTTTGCTCGGCGAGCATATTGGCAACAGCTACTTTAGCCTCTCTGCCTATCCTGCCTCTGAAACCATTCACTACTCTATCACCCATGACGGCACCGCCGCCAGGCTTTTGAAAGCGGGAACCCTGCTTAAACCGGCCTTTTGCGGCCCCTGCTTTGGTGCCGGAGACACCCCCAGCGATAATGCGCTTTCTATCAGGCACGCAACCCGCAACTTTGCCAACAGAGAGGGCGCCAAGCCCAATCTGGGCCAGGTGGCGGGCGTGGCGCTGATGGATGCGCGCTCTATTGCTGCCACGGCTCTGAATGGCGGCCGCCTCACGGCTGCAACTGAGCTCAACTATGAGATTATCGAGAGTCGCTCCAAGCCCCAGTGGACAGAAAGCTATCAAGGCGAGCTGTTGGACAATCGCTGCTACTACGGGTTTGGCCAAGCAATGCCGAGCATGGAGCTGCGCCTCGGCCCCAACATCGTTGACTGGCCGCCCATCCCGCCCTTGGGCGAGGACCTCTTGCTGGAGCTGGCGGCAGTCATCCATGACCCGGTCACCACCACCGATGAGCTCATACCCTCCGGTGAGACCTCCTCATATCGCTCCAATCCGCTGGCGCTGGCTGAGTTCACCCTCTCCCGCCGAGAGCCGGACTATGTCAAGCGTGCCAAGCACATAGCTACAAAGGCTGAGCAACTTGCCCTGGGCTCCTCCACCGCAGACATCGAGCGGCTCATCCAGGTGCTCAAGTGCAGCTCAGTGAGATTGCAGCTTGCCTCTGCCATCTTTGCCACCAAACCTGGCGACGGCTCGGCGCGCGAGCAGGCTGCCTCGTGCCAAAAGGTGCTCGGCGGCGGCGCAAACATCGCCTACGAGTATGCCACCAAGCGCTATCGCTCAAACTGCATCAACTGGGGCCTCGTGCCCTTTACGTTGAGCAAAGAAACATCCTTTGACTATAGCCACGGTGACTTTATCTTTGTTCCCGGCATAAGATCCGGCATCCTCGAAGGCAAAGAAGAGTTCAACGCACAGATTATCAGCGGCGGCGACATCAAAGACATCACTCTCTACTGCAAAGACCTCAACCCCACCGAACGCCAAATCCTCGCCGACGGCTGCCTCATCAACTACTACGCCAACCAGGGATAAAGCGCAACAGAGCTGGCTCCCTGACACAAAAAGGAGGAGACGACTCCTCGGTCAAAAAAGATTTTGTCGCAAAAAGAGGCATAGAAATCTTTTGTGAGGGGGAGGGTAGGTTTTTGATACACTCACATTTCTATTCCCCGGCGCTTTATGCTGCTTGTTTTGGTAGAATTATGTGTTCGTGTGCACTAGATAGCTAATTGGAGGCGTAATGTCCACTTTGTATACCCCAGAATATGTCCCTACCGGCCAAGAGAAAGCCGTGTTTCATACCAATAAAGGTGATATCACCGTTCAGCTTGCAGGCAAAGATGCCCCCATCCATGTGGGTAACTTCATTGAGCTGGCAAGGCAGGGCTTTTACAACAACCTCAAGTTTCATCGCTATGAGCCGGGCTTTGTAGTGCAGGGCGGCTGCCCCAACTCGCGTGAGTACAGCAGCGAGGAGTTGGCGCAAGGCAGGCAAGACCGCAGCAGAGGCATCCCGGGAACAGGCGGCCCCGGCTACAACATTAAGGGAGAATGGCGCACAAACCCCAACAATAAACACAAGGACGGCACCCTGGCTATGGCCAGATCCCAAATGCCGGACTCTGCCGGGTCTCAGTTCTATTTTTGCCTGGGCCCGCAATCTTTCCTCGATGCAAATTACACGGTTTTTGGCGATTCACTCAATGACGAGAGCCTCAGTGTTATTCACACTCTGGCTTTGGGAGATGTTATTGAGTCCGTTGAAATCATTGATTAAGAAGCTTGATTACATGCCGCGGGGTTACGGCAGGGCTTGAGAGGAGCGACTTTTTTGAATAGCGCAAATTATATTATGGCAGACACTGCCTACAAAAACGGAGATTTTGTAACCGCACTCAAGTCGTTTTATACCGTCTTAAAAGAAGGTGGCTCTGATTTAGA
>WRBR01000109.1 GCA_009784425.1 Coriobacteriia bacterium
GCCACATGCCCCCAATCCGCAGCAGGTCAAACTGCCCGGTAAGCCCCAGCTCCTCCAGCGCATCTACCAGGTAAGCCCAGGAAATACCGCTCGCAACAAAGCCCACTGAAGTGGAACAGAGGGACGGGGTTACTGTCCCAGTGGTACAGAGGGACGGGGTTACTGTACCATTTTCGCCCAATGAACTTGCTGCGAAGTCAGACTCAGTGGAACAGAGGGACGGGGTTACTGTCCCATTTTCGCCCAATGAACTTGCTGCGAAGTCAGACTCAGAGGAAAATGGTACAGTAACCCCGTCCCCCTGTTCCACCCCCTGTTCCACAGCAACAACATAATTCAAAGCGCGGTATTCTGGGTCAGCCAAAAAACCTGCAATCTTAGCCGGCATCTCCATGTGACTCTTATAAGCCCGCGAAGGAAACACCACCCAGTCGTACTCAGGCAAACGCCCAAAGCCGCTGATTGGATGCGGCACATACCGCTCCAAAGCAGGAACCTCGGCGCTGCCGTGGCAGATACGCGTGCTGGTGCGCACAATCACCGCAGTGCCGTGGCGCTCAGAAAGCTCAAAGGCCAGCGGCATCAAGTGATACAGATCCTCCGGCGTGGACGAATCCAACAGCGGAACCTTGGCAAACTGCGCAAACTGGCGCGTATCCTGTTCGTTTTGCGAGGATATGGGGCCGGGGTCGTCGGCAACGTACAGTACCAAACCGCCCTTCACCCCCAGGGTTGCCACAGACAAAAAGCAGTCGGCCGCTACGTTCAAGCCTACCTGCTTCATGGTAGCCAAAGCCCTGGCGCCTCCCATAGAAGCGCCAAAGGCCACCTCAAGGGCAACCTTCTCATTGGCCGACCACTCAATATGCGGACAATCCTCAGCTGCCAACTGACCGGAGTCATAAGCCTCGCGGATATATGCACTGGCCACCTGCAACAGCTCACTCGAGGGCGTTCCCGGATAACCGGATATAAGGTTAACGCCGGCAGCCAGCGCACCATGCGCAGCTGCGGCGTTACCCATCAATAATTTATTAGTCATGTGATGTTTTCTCGCTATAATCTTTCAAAGGGTTACTAGCTAATAATAACTCTTTAGGTGCTGGATACTAGCTTACGGGCATCCAGCACCTACTTAAATCTCTTGCTTAACGCGCTTACTGTAACGCGCTTATTTTACTTCAACAAGCTCAACAACAAAGGTCAGGGTAGCATTTGGCGGAATCTCGCCTCTGCCAGCAGCGCCGTAGGCCAGCTCAGCGGGAATCACCAAGGTGCGCGTGCCGCCTTCTTTCATGCCCACAATGCCGGCATCCCAACCAAGGATGACCTGGCCAATACCCAGCGTAAAGGAGAAGGGCGTGTCGCCAGCGGTGTTGCTGTCAAACTCAGTGCCGTCGTCCAGCGTGCCAACGTAATGCATCAAAACTGTTGAACCGGCTACGGCCTCAGCGCCCGTACCCACTACATCATCGGTAATGGAAAGGCCTTGCGAAATTGCAGAGGCAATCGCCTCATCAGAGCTGTACTCAAAAGTAGGCTCAAAATCAGACTCGTTCTCATCAGTCATTTCGTTATTGTTTGTGCCGGCAAGACTCATGTCAACGTTGTAAGGAACGTTCTCGGGCATATCGTTAATCACGATGTCGGCGGAGTCCACAAGCTCTTGGATCCACTCTTGAAAAGCCAGACCCTTGTTGTTCTGCGACCAAAGCTCCTCATACTGGGTGCGTACGTCAGCGGGGATTTCGCTCAGATTAACGTCGCTCGGATCAAACAGATCAGTCGGCATCTCCAGACCCGGCTCTTCTCCTTCGGTACCCTCGGTCTCCTCAGCGCCGTCTTCGTCCGGCACCACCGCTGCATCCTCCTCGCCGCCAAGGCTAAAGCCGGCTACTGCGTTGGGGTTTTGCGCAATGAAAACTCGCAGATCCTCGTCGGTGGGCTCAAGGAAAAAGTCCTCATAGAGCTGCATCGTGAGGTCGTTGATGTAGAGCATGTCACGGTATGCCTGCTCGTCGCGGTAACCATAAGCCTGAAGCATCTCAAGCCACGAAGCGTCATCGTCGGCGCCCACGGTGATACGAGTCTGAGAAACCTGCGCATCAATAGCATCCTCGTCAACCTCAAATCCCTGCGCCGCGGCTTCTTGCGTTAACACAATGTCGCGCGCCTTAGACTCAATGACCGACTCACGCAGGCTCTCCGGCGTCAGACCGCTGGCGGCAAGCGCCGTGGCCCAAGCCGTAGGATCAGAATAGTCGCCGCTCTGAGAACGCATGGCCTCAATGGTGTCGGTGATTTCTTGCTCCATGATATTAGTGCCATTAACCGTAGCTGCTACAGCATTGCTGCCTCCGCCGCCCGCGCAACCCGCCGCCACAAACAGCGACGCAGCCAAACACAGGCTGAGTGCAACAACAATCAATAACCTTAACTTCTTCATTTTCGTACGCTCCCTTTCCTAATACGCTGAAGTACCCCCCAGCGTTGCATTCATTGTCAAGCAGTGAACCATTGTGGCACAATAGCGCTGTAATGAAAAGCATATTCCCTTGTTGACACCATAAGGCAACAATAAAACGCCAAAAAACGGCATCCGGGCGGTTTTTTGGAGCCAAAACTACCAAACAGGGGAAGCTTATGCCATACTGGCTGGATGATTTTTGATGAAATTTTGAGGAAGTTTTGAGCAATGTGAGCAAGCAAGCGAGTTGTGCAAGCGAGCGAGTTGTGCGAGTGAGCATGTTAGGCGAAGAAGTGAGTTGTGCAAGCAAGCGAGTTGTGCCGGCAAGCGAGTCAAGCAAGCAAGCGAGTTGTACTAACAAGCGAGTTGTGTAACCGGGAAAGTCAAGTAAAGAAGCAAAGTGAGGAAACCCATGAGCCAATCAATTGAGACCACCTGCGTACAAGGCGGATACCAGCCCGGCAACGGCGAGCCCCGACAGGTGCCCATTATCCAAAGCACCACCTTTAAGTACGACTCAAGCGAGTACATGGGCAAGCTCTTTGACCTGGAGGTTTCCGGCTACTTTTACAGCCGCCTGCAAAACCCCACCAACGACAACGTGGCCGCCAAGATCTGCGCCCTCGAGGGCGGCACGGCAGCCATGCTCACCAGCAGCGGTCAGGCGGCGAGCTTTTACGCAGTGTTCAATCTTGCCTCAGCGGGTGACCACATTGTTGCCTCTGCAGAGCTCTACGGAGGCACCTACAACCTCTTTGCAGTGACCATGAAGCGCATGGGCATTGACTTTAGCTTTGTACCCACCGACTGCTCCGACGCGGAGCTTGCCGCGGCCTTTAAGCCCAACACCAAAGCGGTCTTTGGCGAGACGCTCGCCAATCCCTCGCTTTCCGTGTTTGACATTGAGCGCTGGGCGGCGGTTGCGCATGCCAACGGGGTGCCGCTGATCATCGATAACACCTTTCCCACGCCGATAAACTGCCGACCCTTTGAGTGGGGCGCGGACATAATCACACACTCCACCACTAAATACATGGATGGCCACGGCGCCGCGGTAGGCGGCTGCATCGTGGACGCCGGGCGCTTTGACTGGAACGCCTACCCTGACAAATTCCCCGGCCTCACGCAGCCCGACGCAAGCTACCACGGCGTGGTCTACACCGAGCGCTTTGGTCTCGGCGGCGCCTTTATCACCAAGGCAACCGCCCAGCTCATGCGCGACCTGGGCGCAATTCAGGCACCGCAAAACGCCTTCATCCTAAACCTGGGGCTTGAGAGCCTGCACCTGCGCATGAAGCAGCACTGCGCCAACGGCCAGGCCGCCGCCGAGTTCTTGCAGGCGCATCCCAAGATCGTTGAGGTCAAGTACCCCGGCCTCGTGGGCGATAAGTACTACGAGCTGGGCCAGAAGTATCTCCCCAACGGTTCATGCGGCGTAGTGAGCTTTCGCGTTGCCGGTGGCCGCGCAGGCGCCGAGACCCTCATGAGCGCGCTGCGTCTTGGGCAGATCGCCACACACGTAGCCGATGCCCGCACCTGCATCCTGCACCCCGCCAACGCCACCCATCGCCAAATGACCGACGCCGAGCTCGCAGCCTGCGGCATAGCCCCCGACATGATTCGCCTCTCCTGCGGCATAGAAGCCACCACCGACCTACTCGCCGACCTGGAGCAAGCCCTCAGCACCGTTTAACTAGCGCTGTGACAGCAATCAGCGACTTTTTGTGCAGAAATTTCGCTTGTCTATATGTTTTGATGCGTTTTTGCCCCCACAACGCCTTTTTATGTTGCACACGCAACAAAATTCGGGCGATTTCCGCGAGGAGAGGCCATTTTTCGTGAGATCCATATAGACAAGCGCAATTTCTGCACAAAAACTTGCGAAAACCTGCCAAACGCCTGACTCATGGGGACGGGGAGGGTGACTCAGTGAGACAGAGGTGTGGTACAAGAGGGACGGGGTTGGTGGAACAGGGGGGACGGGGTTAGTGTTCCAATTTGACCAAGGTCAAATTGGAACACTAACCCCGTCCCCCCTGTTCCACCAACCCCGTCCCTCTTGTACCACGAGTCACTAGTGCATTTACCTTCCGGCTGCTGTAGAATAGCAGCTTGCGCTTTGCGGCAGGCAAAGTGCACTTTCCAAGCCCAGGGATGGGCAGAGAACCTAAGGCAGGTGATAGTTATGAGCAGGACTGAAGACTCCGCGGGCGCCCAGGCGGCCAACGGAACAGAAGCAAAAGCTGGCATTGGCGCCAAAATAACGGAACTCAGGGAGGCTCTGCTGCTGTCACCAGAGGATCTTGCAGAACGTTGCGGTTGCGACCTTGCTGTCATTAACGACCTGGAAGCCGGCGCTTTGGCGCCC
>WRBR01000110.1 GCA_009784425.1 Coriobacteriia bacterium
CGCCTATGATGCTGAGACCAAGGAGGCCGGAGCGTTCATTGCTGACTTGGTCTTTGACGGCCAGAGAGTTGTTGTGGCTGAAGGCGGCGTAGGCGGCCTTGGCAATACGCACTTTGTGACCTCAACCAGGCGTGCACCTGCCTTTGCAGAGCTGGGAGAACCGGTAGAAGCGCAGTGGATTGAACTTGAGATGAAGCTCATGGCTGATGCAGCTTTGGTGGGTCTTCCCTCGGTAGGCAAATCCTCTCTCATAGCGCGCATGAGTTCAGCGCGGCCCAAGATAGCCGACTACCCCTTTACCACGCTTGTACCCAACTTGGGCATGGTGCGCAGTGGTTATTTGAGCTTTGTGGTTGCGGATGTGCCCGGCCTCATTGAGGGTGCAGCTGAAGGTAAGGGGCTGGGGCACCAGTTTCTCAGGCACATAGAGCGCACCGCCTTGATACTGCACGTCTTAGATGCATCCGGCGGATTTGAGGACAGGGACATTGTAGAAGACTACCTGGCTATTAACCGCGAACTGGAGCTCTATGGCGAGGAGCTGGCAAGGCGCCCGAGCATAGTCCTGGTGAACAAGATGGATATGCCGGGTGCGGAGGAGAGGCTGGCACACATCTCTGAGTACCTCAATCGGCAGGCTCTGGCGGCAGTTGATGGCAATGAGTTTTCCGATGAGTATAAAAAGCCCCAGATATTTGCCGTCTCGGCCGTTACGGGCGCAGGTATACCGCAGGTAATTGCTGCTACTGCAGAACAGGTACACACGCTGCGAAACGAGGCTCGTGAGGATCTGGAAACGCTCCAAGCGGAGCAGTTGCACTTTGAAAAGGTCTGGAAACACCAAAAAAAGAAGGGCGACGAGGAGTTTACCGTGCAAAACCTGGGCGGAGGAGTCTATCAGGTAGCGGGTAAGCTGGTTGAGCGCATGGTGATTCAAACCGAGTGGGATAACCCTGAGGCCATCGATCACCTGCAGCGCCGTCTGGATAAACTGGGAGTTGAAAAAGCTCTGAACAAGGCTGGCGCCCTGGCGGGTGACGAGATTCGTATTGCCAACCGATCCTTTGCCTTTGACAGTATCTACCGCGTGAGTGAAAGCGCCCTTAATGAGGAAGATGATGAATAACAGCGAGGATACACAGGGTACGCAGGGTGCACAGGTCAAGCGCCTAGTGGTTAAGATTGGTTCGTCTACTCTGACCGATGACTCTGGCAGGTTGGACGCATCCTATCTGCGTGACATGGCCAGGCAGATAGCCCAGCTCAAGGCTTTGGGCAGCGAGGTGCTCATAGTGAGCTCGGCTGCCATCGTTGCCGGCCTGCAAAGCCTTAACATGCCTCCCGAGCGTCCCAATGATATCCCCACCCTGCAAGCTGCTGCGGCCGTGGGGCAGATAGTTCTAACGCAAAGCTATACCAAAGCCTTTGCCGAGCACGGCTTAAAGCTTGGCCAGGTGCTTCTCACACGCAATGACACCAAAAACCGTGAAGCGTATCTTCACGCGCGCGATACGCTTGAGCGGCTTTTGGAGCTGGGAATCATTCCTTTGGTTAACGAGAACGACACCGTAGCTATCGACGAGATCAGGTTTGGCGACAATGATACCTTGGCCGCGCAGGTGGCCATACTGGTCAAGGCCAACCTGGTGGTGCTCTTAAGCGACATTGATGGACTGTATACCGCCGACCCACGCCTGAGTGAAGACGCTGAGCTGCTTGAGAGTGTGGAGGAGTTCACCCGCGAGATTGTAGAAGCGGCCGGTAGCGCTGGCAGCGAACGAGGCTCCGGTGGCATGTTCACCAAGCTTGAGGCTGCGCGTATGCTCATGGCGGCTCACATACCCATGATAATCTGCGAGGGTCATTCTAAGGATGCCATTTTGAACGCAGCGCAAGGAACACTCAAGGGCACGCATTTCAAACGCGAAGCTCCCGGTCAGCACGCCAACGCACGCCGCCTCTGGCTGGCACTCTCCGGCACGGTCTGCGGTACGGTTACCGTAGATGCCGGCGCCGTTTCAGCCCTGCGTGAGCGCGGAAGCTCTCTTTTACCCGTTGGCGTGATAGCTCAGAGCGGCGCATTTGAAAAAGGCAGCATAGTAGATATCAGAGACGAAGAGGGCCTACTCGTGGGCCGCGGCATCAGCAACTACTCCTCAGAGGCTCTTGAAGAAGCAGCAGGCCAACGCTCATCTGAATTGATAGAATCCGCCGCACTAGAGCTCAACGCCAAACCCGAAGTAGTACACCGAGACGCTATGGTTATCTTTTGAGTTAAAAACAAACAAGCAGTACCACAGTAATCCAGAAGGGTAGTGAAACAAAATGGGCGAAGCAACACTCAAGGCACAAAACGCCAAACAAGCGGCAGAAGGCATGGCCAGGCTCTCAAGTGCCACCAGAAATGCTGCCTTGGAGGCTTTGGCAGTAGCGCTGTTAGAGCAAACCGATTATCTCGTGAGCGAGAACACCAAGGATGTTGAAGCAGCGCGCAAGCAGGGCACTGCTGAGCCTTTAATCGACCGCCTCTTGCTCAACCCGCAGCGCATCAGCGGTATAGCAGCAGCTCTCAAAGAACTGGCACTTGAAAAGGATCCTATCGGAGAGCTCACCGAGGGTCGCACGCTCTATAACGGCATCCAACTCAGGCAGGTCAGGGTGCCCCTGGGCGTAGTAGCGATGATCTACGAAGCGCGCCCCAACGTAACAGCTGACGCTGCGGGGCTTTGCCTTAAAACCGGCAATGCCTGCCTGCTCAGAGGCGGCTCGCTCGCCGTGTTTTCAAACCTCGCCATGACCAAGGTGCTCTACGAGGCCGGCAGGGCGGCAGGGCTCCCCGAGCACTGGCTCCAAAGCATAGAGACCGTTGAGCGCGAGGCCACCACCGAGTTAATGCAGCTCCATCATCTTGTTGACGTGCTGATTCCCCGCGGCTCGGCTTCTTTGATAAAAAGCACCATTGAAAACTCCAAGGTCCCGGTCATTGAGACGGGAGAGGGCAACTGTCATCTCTACGTGCACGCAGACACAAGGCGTGAGATCATCATCCCCATCATGCTCAACGCAAAGACTCAGCGTCCGGGAGTCTGTAATTCAATTGAGTCAATTCTGATTGACAGTGAAGTTGCCTCTGTGGAGCTTCCTTTGATGCTCCAAGCCTTGTTTGATGCCAAGGTACTGGTGCACGGCGACGAGACTGTTGCTGCGCTTGCAGAGAGCCTGCCGGGTGCCGAGGACTATTTTGCGCCTGCCACAGAAGCTGACTGGGGCACGGAATACCTTGACCTTGAGATTTCCATCAAGTGCGTCAGCGGCGTTGACGAGGCAATCAAGCACATCAATACCTACTCCACACATCACTCTGAGAGCATCCTCTCGGAAAACCACGTGGCGGTCAAGCGCTTCTTTGAAGAGGTGGACTCGGCAGCCGTATACGCCAATGCCTCAACCCGCTTCACCGACGGCGGTGAGTTTGGCCTGGGCGCCGAGATAGGCATATCAACGCAGAAACTGCACGCACGCGGCCCCATGGGGCTCACAGCGCTCACTTCAAGCAAGTTTCTCCTCGACGGAGACGGCCAGATACGCGGTTAACATGAAAAGGATCGGCATACTCGGAGGTACCTTTGACCCGGTGCACAACGCGCACTTGGAGCTAGCACGGGTGGCTCTTGAGTATGCCAATCTTGATGTGGTGCTCTTCATCCCCACCGGCTTGCCGGTGAGAAAGCTTTACACCACCCATGCCAGTGCTGTGGAGCGCCTGCATATGCTGGAGGCAGCCTGCGAGGGGATACCCGGCTTTGAGGTTTCCTCTCTGGAGGTGGACAGGCCAGAGGTCACCTACACCATAGACACCCTGCGCCTCCTGAAGGAGCACTACGGTCAGCAAAGTAAGCTGTTCCTGATTACAGGAGAAGATGCCGCCTCTGACATACATACCTGGAAAAACGCCTCAGAGATTGCCCGGCTCGTGACCATCCTCTACGCCAAAAGGCCCGGAGCAGGGGAGGAGCATACCTTGCCCGAGGGTTTTGCTTTTCAGGAGTTGCCCATACTGCCGCAAGACTTATCTTCAAGCCGCCTGCGCACTATGCTTTCCCGCGGCGAGGACGTCAGCAGCTTCATTCCTGCAGCTGCGCTCGCCTATATAGAAAATCACTCCCTCTATGCTTAGCCTGAGCGAAATATACGATGACGCACGAAAAAAACTCGAAGGGCGCTTAACGCAATACCGCTTGCTGCATTCAATCAGCACCTCAGAAATCGCCGCCCTGATGGCCGAAGTCTACGGCGTAAACCGCGAGTATGCCCTGGTAGCCGGCCTGCTGCACGACTGGGATAAGGCCTACTCCGACCCCGAGTTACTGGAGCGGGCTAACCAGTTTGGCATACAGCTGCCCGACGACCCACAAAAACTCGCCTCCCTCATCCACGCACACACCGGCGCACGAGCAGTTGCCGAAGAATACCCCAGCCTCCCCTCCGAGATTCTCCAGGCAATCGAACGCCACACCTCAGCAGCCACAAACATGACCCCACTCGACATGATTATCTACATCGCAGACATGATAGAACCCCTCAGAACCGCCCCCAACCTACCCCACCTCCGCTCCCTCGCCGGCAACATCCCCCTCGAAGAACTCTTCTCCGCCTGCTACCGCGAATCCCTCGAGCGCCTCATCCGCAGAAACCGCTACCTCCACCCCAACTCCGCACAAATCTGGAACACCTACGTAAAACAGGGAGACGGATTGGAACAGGGGGACGGGGTTGGAACAGGGGGACGGGGTTAGTGTTCCAA
>WRBR01000111.1 GCA_009784425.1 Coriobacteriia bacterium
GCCATCGTCACTCCCAGGGGAAAGTGGCCTCCGTAGCGCAGGCTTTCAATGGAGATTCCGTCCAGGGGCACAAAGAAGGCTTGCTGGATATAAGCATCGGGCGGCGGCAGTATATAGGCGCCCAGGATGAAGGCCGTCAGCGTGATGAGAGAAAAGGTTATTGCCCTCACCGCAATAAACAAGCCTACCTTGTTGGCAAACACGCCCGAGTTTTTAGGAAGTGGCTTGCGTTTCATCACGCCGGGCTCTGACTTTTCAAAAGCTAGGAAGAAGCCGGGGATGCCGTCGGCAACTATGTTGATAAAGAGAATCTGCAAGGCGGTAATCGCGGCTCTCCCAATGAAAATCATGCCAGCCAAAAGCACAAAGATCTCCGCCAGGTTTACGCCCAGCAAAAACTGAATGGTCTTGCGGATATTGTCGTAGGAGGTGCGCCCCTCTTCTATGGCATCAACAATGGTGGCAAAGTTATCGTCAGTAATCACAATGTCGGCTGCATTTTTTGAAACCTCTGTGCCCGTGATTCCCATTGCCGCGCCAACATCGGCGTCTTTGAGGGCGGGAGCATCATTAACGCCGTCTCCCGTCATGGTGATAACGTCGCTGTGAGCCTGCCAGGCGTGCACAATCCTCAGCTTGTCTTCCGGGCTCACCCGTGCATATACGGCAATTCCTCGCACCTGTGCTATGAGGTCGGTTTGGCTCATGGTGGCGAGTTCTTTGCCGGTTATGGCCCGCTCGCCCTCCTGCATAATTCCTATCTCCTTGGCAATGGCAACGGCGGTGACTATGTGGTCGCCGGTTATCATTACGGTTCGTATTCCGGCCTCCCTGGCTCGTGCAACGGCCGCAGCGCTCTCGGGCCTTGGAGGGTCAATCATGCCAATCATCCCCCTGAGCTCGTGGCCGCTTTCCAGCGCCTCTTCGCTCAGATCCGTGGGCATGGCATCATATTTTTTGATTGATACCGCAATAACTCGCAACGCCTTTTCTGCGTAGGAGTCGTGTATTTCTTTTGCCTTCTTGTAGAGCTCCGGCTGCTCTTCCCAGCACACAGGCATGCGGTCAAAGGCACCCTTAGTCACCGCAATATAACCTTCCTCAGTGCGATGCACCGTGGTCATGCGTTTTCTGTCCGAGCTAAAGGGAAGCTCGTGAACCCTGGGGTAGTCTCTTTCTGCCTGCACGCGACTGATGCCAAGCTCGTGCAACAACCTGATGATGGCTACCTCAGTTGGGTCGCCCACAACGGTTTCGTCTTGATTGTCGTCTCCGTGGATTTCTATGGTGGCGTTGCTGCAAGAAGAAAAGAGCTCAATGAGCTGGCGCTGCTCAAAGTTCAACTCCTCCTTTACGCTCACCGGCTCGTTTCTCACATGCCAAACTTGCTGCACCTTCATTTTGTTGAGCGTGAGGGTGCCCGTTTTGTCGGAGCAAATAACGGAAGTGTTTCCTATGGTTTCAATGGCGGGAATCTTTCTGATGAGCGCCTTTCTCGAAACCATGTTGTACACGCCATGAGACAAAATCATCGTAACGATGATGGGCAAGGTCTCAGGCACAGCGGCAACACCCAGAGCTACGGCAAGTATGAGCATCTCAATGGCCGAGTTGCCCCAGAACAAAAAGCCCACAAGAAACATGAGCGTGCCGCTCACGAGTGCAATAATTGAAATGCGCTTTGCCAGTTGCTGCAGTCTGAGCTGTAAGGGGGTTAAGACCTTTTGGCTCTTATTCAGCATGCTGGCTATCTTGCCCATTTCGGTTTCCATTGCAGTTTCTACCACTACGGCAATTGCTCTGCCGCCGGTTACCAGGCAGCCTGAATACACCATGTTGAGCCTGTCCCCCAGGGGAACGTCCTCATCAATCTCTAAGGTGTAATCCTTTTCGGCCGGCTCGCTTTCGCCCGTGAGCGCAGCTTCCTCAACCTGCAGGCTGCTCGATTCAATGAGCCTAGCATCTGCGGTAATCACGTCTCCGGCGTTGAGCTCAACTATGTCGCCAGGCACCAGTTGGTTTGCCTCGATGATCTGCTTGAAGCCGTCTCTGATAACGGTGGTTTTGAAGGAGTTCATTTTCTTGAGGGCGTCGAGTGCCTTTTCTGCCTTATTTTCCTGATAGAGCCCCAGCACTACGTTGATAACAACGATGGCCAAGATAATGCCCACCTTAGGCCAGTCACTTGTATTGCCTCCATCGACACTCTGCATGTTCATTACTGCCGCAATGCCGGCAATAATCGCTGCCGCTATAAGTATGAGCGTGGGAATCTCCATAAGGTGATGGAGGATTTTCTTTGAGAAGGATTCCTTTTTCTCTTCTTCAAATTCGTTGAGGCCATACTTTATCAGCCTCTCCTGCACCTCTGCCTCTGTGAGTCCCGTTGCAGGGTCAACTCGCAACTTACTTAAAACCTGAGGAATAGCTTCCTTCACCCACAACATAACTGCACCCCTTTAGAGCCGATGTAATTCTCAAGCACTCTTTGTGCTCTAATCGCTGATTCTTCTTATCAAGATACCACAACCTGACCAGGTCAGCCTGAGCATTGTTATTTGCAAGGACTGTGTGGTCAAGAGCTGTGTCAAGAAAACCAACCCCGCCCCTCTGTCCTATGTACTCAACTGGGAATGACCCGAGTGCCCCCCCCTGGTCATTGATTTGTCTCCAGAATTTTAAACCGCACTCGTTTTTTGCAGTTGTCGATGTTATCGACACCGTCAGTGTAGCCGTTCTCTATGCAATGTATAAGATTGAGCACATCTATCATCTTTGAAGTGGCCTGCGCTGCATCCCTGCTGATAATCTCACCGTTACCGTAAGCACTCATCATTGAGTCCAGAAGTATCTCGTCATCCATTCCTCTGAAGTCCTGAGACCTGTCGTACAACCCCGCGTCTCCAAAATCAATTACCCCTACTCTGCCGTCGCAATCAATCAAGGTGTTGTTGTAGTCTAAGTCTCCGTGACAGAAAACAAGTTCATTCGTCCCAACCATACATTTCGGCACTTCGTAGGCAAAGAAGTCATCAATTCGCCAAAGCTCCTCTACGCTGAAAATTTCTACTAGCGAGCCTTTGCCTCTTTTGTACCAATCCTGATACTCTAGTACCTGCTCTTCAAGCGTTTGTGCAGGAATTTCACCACAGTTCCTTATCCCGTGAAGCTGTTGCAAGAATTTACCAACTTGAGCACCGATTTCAGTCTTCTGTTCCTTGCTTAATGAGTCAATGACTTCTCTGAGCGGTTTTCCGGTGACGCCATAAAACCCAAAATAGGCATTATCTTCTGTTGTCCAGTTCAAAGCTGGGACGCTCAGATTGAACTTCTGTTCTTTTATCAGTCTGAGAGCGGCCACTTCATTTTTACACTCCGCACGCCATTTCTCATTGCGCGGAAACTTGAACACAATCTTTCCGCCGTGAACAACGTAAACTCGACTTGTCCATCCGATTTCACTTTTTTCAATGCGATTATTGTCATAGACGCCGGAAAGCCGCTTTACAATTTCTAGTTCGTCATTTTCACCCAGCATCAACACTCTCCAATTTCTCTACCTAACAACACTACTTCAAGGAAAGTGTAACTGAAGCCGTGACCACGGCCAGCTGGGGGCTAGGAAAGTAACACGCATTACCGTTTTCTGTCTTGTAATGCTCTTACCCCGCTGATTATCCACAGAGCTGCAGCGACAATCACCGGGAGCATGACTGCTACGACGAATCTTTCGTTAGCGCCGTGATCAATTGCTGCTATAACAGTAATGAGAGCGAGGATGGGGGTTGCAGCGCCCATCACAAGGTAAAAAATCCCAAGTCTAGAATTCTTAATGGCAAGACCAACCAAACCCAATGCACCGGTTAATATAAGGATTATTCCGTATGGCGTTATTGACGGATAGTGGTAATCAAGAGCAACAAAAGTTACTAAGCCACCAGCCAGTATCAATAGAGCTGCTCCAGAAATAATCAGAGGCTTCTTCATTGGCTGCCCTTCCTCATTTGAGCTCTGCACCATCGCAACAGAGCTTATTGTAAATGACTTAAATGACCTCGTACGTTACCGCGTCAAAAGTGGCATTGCCCGTCTGCATGCCCAGGTGATCCTTAAGCCCAATTGAGAATCTGTCTGGCTGCTCATTAGTGGGAAAAGAGAATGTGTAATAGATTGATGGCCCATCTACCCTGACCGAAAAATCGCTGTCAGCAGAAATCGACCCATCATTTACGTTGATTTTAGCCATGTTTATACCATGCAAAGCGCTGTACGTACCACTGACACAGACTTCTACTTCGATATTACCTTCAGCATTTTGACTAACGTCTACAATTGAGACTTCGTTGCCGAGAACATCCGCAACCAGCACTTTTTGGCTTGCTTCTGTGCCACAGGCACTTAGCGTCAACAAGAGCGGTACAATCAGCATGAGTTTCAAGTATCTCTTCATTTCTCCACCTCTCGGTTTTCTCTTCAAACAGCTTCTTTACGCGAAAAGCTTACCATTTGCTATAGCAGCTGGGTCTGCTCAGAGCAGACAAATTGAGCGCCTCGCTTATTTCAAGTGGAACAGGGGGACGGGGTTGGTGTCCCAGATTGGAACAGGGGGACGGGGTTGGTGTCCCAGATTGGTACAGAGGGACGGGGTTGGTGTGGTACAGAGGGACGGGGTTGGTGTACCACTTTTTGCCTCGGCAAAAGGTGGTACACCAACCCCGTCCCTCTGTACCACACCAACCCCGTCCCTCTGTACCAATCTGGGACACCAACC
>WRBR01000112.1 GCA_009784425.1 Coriobacteriia bacterium
ATGTTCTCCACATCCTCGCCCACGTAACCTGCCTCGGTAAGCGCCGTTGCGTCGGCTATGGCAAAGGGAACCTGTAAAATGCGGGCCAGCGTCTGCGCCAGCAAGGTTTTGCCGCAGCCCGTGGGACCAATCAGCATAATATTACTCTTAGCCAGCTCCACCTCGTCGTCTCTAGTTGAGGCACCTACAGAAACACGTTTGTAGTGGTTGTAGACCGCAACACTCAATGCCTTTTTAGCCAGCTCTTGACCAATGACATACTGGGAGAGCTGTGCGTGTATCTCTGCCGGGGTAGGCAAATCGCCAAACTCTGAGTGCGCAGAAGTTGTTGACTCTCCACCGGCCTCCACGTCATCCAGCATCTCTTTGAGCTGCAGCTCCATAGGGTCATCGCGCATCATCTCTTCGCAGAGTTTTACGCACTCGTCGCAAATGAATACCGCAGGGCCGGCAATTAACCGATGTACCATATCCTGAGTCTTACCGCAGAAACTACAGCGAATCTCCAGTAAATCACCGTCTCCGGTGCCAAAGCCAATCAAGTCTCTACCCATGATTAGTTCTCATCATCCTTCTTTTCCTTTTTATCGGCCTTTTCGCCGCGGTGAACAAAAATCTCATCAGCAATGCCGTATTCCAGGGCTTCCTCTGCATTCATGAACTTGTCGCGCTCGGTATCCTGGTTGATCTTTTCTATGCTTTGCCCGGTATGCTCGGCAAGAATCGCATTCATGCGCTCACGCACGTAGGCTATCTCACGCGCAAGAATCTCAATCTCGGTCTGCTGACCTTGGGCTCCACCACTTGGCTGGTGAATCATCACGCGCGAGTTGGGCAAAATAAAACGTTTGCCCTTGGCGCCGGCAGCTAAAAGCGGCACAGCCATAGAGGCGGCCTGACCAATGCAAATGGTGGACACATCGCATTTGATGAACTGCATGGTGTCATAGATAGCCAGGCCGGCGGTAATTATGCCACCCGGCGAGTTGATGTAGAGCGAGATGTCCTTATCAGGGTCTTGACTCTCAAGGTGGAGCAGCTGGGCTACTACCGTGTTGGCCATGTGATCGTCGATAGCCTCACCTAGAAAGACAATGCGGTCGTTGAGCAAACGGCTATAGATGTCATAGCTCCGCTCACCACGGGGAGATTGCTCAATGACATACGGAATAAGCGCCTGGCGCGGGTTGAAATGCATCATTCATCTTCCTTCCCATTTTTGCTATCAGCTTTAGCAGTTTTATCCTTGGGAGAACTTTCTTTCTGAGCACTGGTGCTCTTTTTAGCCTTTTTTGGCTTCTCGGCGGCATCATCTGTGACTTCAGCCTCTGAATCCTGTGGATACAGGGTGCCGATGTCAAACACCTCCACGTTATCAAACACGTGCTTTGATGCCTTCATGCGAGTGATTCCCTGACGAATCTCAGGCAGGCGCCCATTAATCTTCCAGCTCTCATAGATCTTTGCGGAATCACCAGCGCCGCTCTTTTCAAACTCCTCCATTACCTCATCGTCGGTAGCGGTAAATTCAAGGTGGAGAGCCAGGGCATCCAGGGCGAGCGCTACAGCGGCGCTCTCCTCTGCTTGTGCGCGCATGTCTTCTCTAAAGCTCTCCGGAGTAAGATCAATCATCTCCAGATAGGCATCAAGGGTAGTGCGCTGCTTTTGAAGGTTTTGGAAGAGCTCGCGGTAGTTGTCCTGCTCGGTTTGTTTAACAAGAGCCTCAGGCACCTCCCCTGCCAGGCGCTTTGACAGCTCCTGGGTAATCAGCATTTCGCGGATTGAGGCTATTTGCTGGGACTTTTGCGCGCCAACCGCCACAGACATGCGCTCTTTAAGCTCCTCAACAGACTCAAATTCCAGAACCTCTTTAACCCAGGCATCGGTGAGCTCGGGCAG
Organism: Coriobacteriia bacterium; assembly: GCA_009784425.1. Taxonomy (GTDB): domain Bacteria; phylum Actinomycetota; class Coriobacteriia; order Coriobacteriales; family UBA8131; genus WQXH01. The sequence goes on from WRBR01000112.1 coordinate 1,900, forward strand.
TTGCTCGTTACCCTCTTCGTCAGTTGTGGCATGATACGAGAGCAGCACATCTATCTGTTGTTGCAGCTCTTCGTCTGTTGCCTCTGTTGAGGGTAGTTCGATCTTTATGGGATCATAAGAAGAGAGTTCAAGCACCGGTGGCACTTCAACGCTAAAGCTAAAGACAAACGACTCGCCCTCCCCTGCCATGTCTAACTTGTCAAAATCCGGGCCGCTCATAGGTATGAGGTTGTGCTCATTGAGAGCCAGCGGTGTATAGGTCTGCACCAGTTCTTCGGTGGCCTGAGCCAAGAAATACTCCTTGCCGCCAAAGTGGTTCTCGAGAATTTTCCTCGGCGCCTTACCAGGCCTAAAACCGGCTATGCGGTTTTTGCCAGCTTGCTTGTAAACCTCATCAATTTCTTGTTGTACCTCATCAGACGTAAGAGTTACGGTTATCGCCTGCTTGTTGTCTTCTGCCTTCTTGCTTGTAGTCTCCAAAATGCCCGATCCTTCCGTAGTTTTGATGAAAAATGTTACCTACGAATATTAGCACAAGACGCAAGGGGGCCTTCCGTCATTGCTTTGGACAAAAGGGAGCTTACTCTGCCTTTGGTTTATACGTGCAGATACGGTTTCGGCCAGTGTTTTTGGCTTCGTAGAGCGCTTCATCGGCCTGTCGAATCAAATCGTCAAAATCCTTGGGGTTTGACTCTCTCATGCAGGCTATTCCTATTGAAACAGTTACGCTAAACGTTGTGCTTCCATAAACGAACTGTTTGGCCTCAACAGCAGCTTGAATTTCTTCTGCAACATGGTAGGCGCCGTGGTGCACGGTAGCAGGCATCCATACGCAGAGTTCTTCTCCGCCGTAACGGCCCGAAATGTCTGTATGCCTAAAGCGCGAGAGGATAAGCTCTCCAATATAGGCCAGCACCTCGTCACCCATAGCGTGTCCGTAGGTGTCGTTGACCACCTTGAAGTGATCTATGTCCATCATGAGGGCGCAACCCTTGTGTCCCTCATGCCTGTTTGTCATTGCATAAGAGAGCGAGCCTTCGCTGAAGAAGGTTGCACGATTTCTGAGACCGGTGAGTTCATCAGTGCGCGCCATGCGGGTGAGGTCTTGAATCATCTGGTACGAAGCCGTGTCATCGCTAATTACCACCAGGGTGCCGGTGGCTTTTTCGTTTGCCTCAAGTGGCGAGATGGAGACCTTGAGTTGCTTATACTGTCCGTTTTGCGTAATACCAAACTGGTAGACGTCGTATTTTTTGTAGTTCTCTTCCGGAAACTCCCAGAGCTCCTCCAACTTATAGTTCAGCGCACCTTTTTGCAGCTTAGGAAAGTAGTTCTCAGCAGAAACATTGTGGTCGATGATATTGCCCTTGTTGTCCAAGAGGATGAAGGCATCGTCCATGTCTTGAACCACAAGTTCCCTACCCACGCTCAGCCACTCCGCTTTTTTATAGCGCACCAGATAGATGGCCAAAAGTGCCATAGAGAGGGTCAGTGCCGATCTTTGCGGATTCCAACCGTCAAGGTTTCCAAAGGCCAGGTTGTAGAAATAAGCCGCAAGAGGAATGGTGATGGCAAAGATGAAGATTACCGCTCCCTCATAGCGCTTTTGTTTCATGAAGCTGGTGACCAGGTTAAATAAGGCCAGCGCTGTGAAGAACAAGTTGTACAAGACACAGGGGTAGTATAAGAGACCCGGCGTCACCATAAGATGGTTCACAAGGCCCTGGGTGCTAAAAGCCAGCTCCTCATAGAAAACAGGCAGCCAAGGGTAGGCAAACACAGAAATCGTAAAAATTGGGGCCGGCAACAACAAGAGGGTAAAAGGCAGCGCCTTGAGGCGTGGCTTGCCTGAGAAAACTCTTGAGAAGTAATAGAAGAGAATACCGGTCAAGGGCACCCCGATATAGGCCACTTTACTGGCTACAACAGCAGCCTCAAGTGTTGTGGCGGTAACCTCGAGAAAATAACCTAAGACATTGATGAAAACTGCAAAGGCGAGTACGGCAAAGTACATCATATTGCGCTGGCGCCAGCAGGCCAAGGTGTAAGCAAAAACTATGGATATGACCAGGAACGATAACGCAGTGACCAAAGCAATTGGTGAATCAAAAATTGGTGAATCAAATAACTGCAGACTAGAAACCACTTGTCACCCTTCTAGCGTCCCCTGAAGTCTTATATGCAACAGAACGAGAACTCTCACGCTTTAGCTATAAAAAATCATAACACATTATTGGCAAGATGCCAGAATAAGCTCTTGAAGGACCATTTTTGCATCTTCACCGCTCTTCATGCGCATGTCGGCATGAGCTGCCTTTGCGAGCAGGTCTCTCAGTTCACTTGATTCGTACTTTGCCGCAAGAGGTTCAAGTCTGCGAATTTGCCAATCGGGCTTGTTGAGCGCTTTGGCAATATCACGATCACCCAGAGTTACCAACGACTTAAAGTGAAGCAGCTCTCTCAGACGAATCACGCAGAGGTACAGGAGGCTTACGGGTGTTTCGCTTTGAAGGGCGTTGAGTGTGTTGAGGCTCTTGGCCAGGTCTCGCCTGGAGAAAGCGTCAACAAAGTCCCAAGAAGAAGGCTGTTGTGAACGCGAGACAACAGCAACCACATCCTCAAGGTTGGCTTCGTTTTTGCCCAAGGCCAGCACGTAGGAGGCAAGCTTCTTCACCTCGCTGTTGAGGGCTACAGTAGAGCCTCCCACCAGGTCGGCTATTTTTGCGGCACCGTCATAGCTGAGGCTTATGCGGTAGTTGCCCGCCAGCTGCCTGATCATAGCCGGTAGCTCTGATTTCTTTTTTTCTGAGGCATCAATGACTGCCTTGCTATCAATAGCTACAACAGCCTTGTAGAGGCGTGA
>WRBR01000113.1 GCA_009784425.1 Coriobacteriia bacterium
GACGTAGTCATCCTTGCTGCTACCCCGGTGCCGGGCAACGAAAAAGCGGTTACACGCGTGGTGAACGCGCTTTCAAAGATAGGCGCCGATGTGTACGACAAGCACCGCGCTCTGGTTCACGTATCCGGGCACGCCAGTGCTGAGGAGCTCAAACTCATGCTCACCATGTGCAAGCCCAAAAACTTCATGCCAATACACGGCGAGGCTCTGCATCTGCGCACCCACGCCAGACTGGCTCAAGAAGTAGGCATACCAAAGGAAAACATCTTTATCATGGACAATGGTGAGATTCTACAACTCGAAGGTGGCAAGGCAAAACGCGGCGAATGCGTGGAGTCGGGCATCATCTACGTGGACGGGCTCTCAGTAGGCGACGTTTCCAACGTGGTACTGAAAGACCGCAAAACCCTGGCCTCAGATGGCATAGCTACCGTGGTGGTCATGATAAGAAAACGCGACGGCAAAGCCGCAGGAGACCCCGAGATAATCATGCGCGGCGTGAGTGGGGGAGACGACCCCGATCTTCTCTCCGACTCCATCACCGTAGTGAGCAAAACCGTTGCCAACTTCTCCCACGAACACCGCAACAACCCCACCCGCCTCCAACGCGCCATACGCGAAAGCCTCTCAAAACTCCTCTGGGAACGTGTACGCAGAAGACCCATGATAATCCCCATTATCATGGACGTGTAACTGACTCGCTGAGCAAGCCCAGCTGGAACAGGGGTGGAACAGGGGGACGGGGTTAGTGTTCCAATTTGACCTTGGTCTGGAACAGGGGGACGGGGTTGGTGTTCCAATTTGACCTTGGTCAAATTGGAACACCAACCCCGTCCCCCTGTTCCAGCTGGGCTTGCTCAGTGAGTCACTTTCCCCGTCCCCAGTGAGTTGCCGGGTCGCAAAAGTGTGTAACCTGTTATAGTGTTCTTGGTATGTGAACAGAAAACTAGGTATAACTTGGGAGGTAGCATTATGGCAAAATTGTTATATCAGGGGCATGGGAGTTTTCGTTTGACCTCTAGCGATGGGGTAGTGGTGTTCATTGATCCCTTTGTGGGGGAAGGCTATGATATGCCGGCTGATATAGTCCTCATATCGCACCAGCACCCGGATCACAATCAGATTGACCTCATTACTCAGAAACCCAACTGCACAATAATCAGCAATGTTGAAGCACTTGAGGGCGGCAAGCACAACACCTTCAACCTCAAGGGTATTGAGATTGAGGCGGTTGAGGCAGCCAATGAGGGTCATCCAATTGACCAGTGCGTTGGCTTTATCATCACTATGGATGGCTTGCAGATGTATTTCTCCTGCGATACCTCGCGTACGGCGCAGATGGAAGAGTTTGCTGCCAGAAACCTTGACTTTGCCTTTTTATGTGCTGACGGTCATTACAACATGGACCTGGCCGAAGCTGCCGAATGTGCAGAAATTATTGGAGCAAAGCACAACGTTCCGGTGCATCTAAAGCCAGGCGAACTGTTTGACCGAGAAATGGCAGAGCAATTCACTGGGCCCAACCGAGTGATAATTGAGGCTGGGGAAGAAGTGGAGCTTAACAGCTAACCAACGGGGAGCCAAGTGGAAGATATTCGCGATAAGATCATAGAGGAAAGGTCGCCAGGCGAGGACTCTATGGACTTGCTGTGGATGACCTCTTTTTGGGAGGTCTTCACTGACTGCACCATTGAGTTGGATTCACAGTTTGTCATTACTCACCTGAGGCGAAAAGTTGACAGTTCCTCGGTTCTTGAGGGCATTGTTGGTAGGTTTTTCCTTGACATCATCGCGGAGGGTGACAAATCTCTAGTGCTAGAAAACCTTGAGTTGCTCAAAACTGGCGATGCTCCCTATGTGCGCTTTCCGGCCCTCTCTGAGTTTGACAGATACCATAGATGGACCCTGGTTCCGATTTTTCATGCTAACGAGTTCAGCGGCTGCCAGGGGGTCGCAATTGATATAACTGAGCAGACCCTTAAAGAAATCACGCTCAATTGGCAGCGCGCGGTTATCGAAGAGGGCAGCGATTTTGTGGTAATCTCGGATATCAATGAAAACCTGCTCTATGTTAATCCCGGAGCCTATCAAATGTCCGGCTATGAGTCCGAGTCAAACTCTTTCCAACTTGCAAGCCTGTTTACGCCTGAACATTTACGCCTGGTGAGAACTGAGGGCATAAAGGCGGTTATCAAAAACGACATATGGGTAACGCGAGGAGAGCTCATCAAGAAGGATGGGACCTCGATACCCGTTGATCAGACCCTGTTTAGTATCAAGGACGAAAAGGGTGAGATTATACTCGTTGCAACGGTTATCAGGGATATCACCAGCTTCATTGAACATGAGGCACGCCTTGAAGAGGCACGCAGCGCAGCTGAGGCTGCCAATGTGGCTAAAAGTGAGTTTCTCTCGCGCATGAGCCACGAAATGCGCACGCCAATGAACGCGATTATCGGTATGACAAATATTGGGCTCACTTCACCCACTGTTGAGAAAAAGGATTACGCCTTTGGCAAGATTGATGCCGCCTCAAAGCACCTGTTAGGTGTCATTAACGACGTGCTCGACATGGCAAAGATTGAGGCCAACAGACTTGAGCTATCTCTGGCGCGCTTCAATTTTGAGCAGTTGCTCAAAAGGGTTGTTGACGTTATTAACTATCGCGTAGAAGAGCGCAGCCAACAATTTACACTGGGCATTGACAAGGCCATTCCTCGCATCTTGATAGGCGATGATCAGAGACTTACCCAGGTCATCACCAACCTTTTATCCAATGCGGTCAAGTTCACTCCGGAAGAGGGCTCTATTCACCTGGAGGCCAGGCTGCTGTCTGAAGAGGACGACAAGTGCTTCCTTGAGATTAGCGTTACTGACACCGGTATAGGTATCACGAGAGAACAGAGTGCGCGGCTATTTCACTCTTTTGAGCAGGCCGATGCTGCCACTTCGCGCAAATACGGCGGAACCGGTTTGGGGCTGGCAATTTCAAAGCGTATCGTAGAGCTGATGGGCGGCGATATCTGGATAGAGTCTGAACCGGGTCAGGGATCCAAATTCATCTTTACCGCAATGCTTTCAAAAATCCCTGATTCGTTAAATGGCGAGCTCTCCAAAGAGCACTTCCCAGAAGAGACTGTACGCAGCTCTGCGGAAGCCTATGATTTTTCGCAATTTACCATCCTGCTTGCCGAGGATGTTGAGATTAACTGTGAAATAGTATTGGCACTGCTTGAGCCTACCAAAATCAACACGGTGTGCGTTGATAACGGCCTACAGGCTATCACCGCGTTTGAAAAGAATCCAAGTAAATTTGACATGATATTCATGGACGTGCAGATGCCAGAACTCGACGGCTACGAGGCAACTCGCTATATCCGCAGCCTGCCATACCCCAAGGCACAACAAATCCCCATAATCGCCATGACGGCAAACGTATTTCGCGAGGACATAGAAAAATGCCTCGCGGCCGGCATGAACGGCCACATCGGCAAACCCCTGGTGCTCAACGAACTGCTAGCTGTGCTAGAGCAGAACTTAAGAGCTGATAAATGATTGCAGCTGCAAGCGTTTTAGAGGTTCAAGAGCTGACACACAAATCACACTAGTATATAGAATTACGTTGTAAATGTTGGAGAATTGCGGTGGCTACAGCGGCGCCATCACGGGACCCGTGATGGTCTTATCAACTGTGGACGCCGGGCCCAGCTCAACCGAGTCGATACTCAAAGGTGAGTCCTTTGCCGGAGTAGATGTTTCGAGGTTTACCATAAAACCAGCTGAGTTTACCCAGGTGATTATTATCAAAGTCAGATACGAGACCATCGGCTATTACGTGCCTGAGTCGCAAGGAGACGGCGGCGCACTTGCTGAAAGAACGCATACTTTTGTATACGTCTACGACGTTGCGAGCGATACGGTGAGCGAACCTCATCTTGTGGGGTCAGCCGATCCCCCAGAAACTATCCCGGGAACTGGCGAAACAGGAGCTTCCGGCGCTATTCTCTATGCAGAGGCGCTGCAATACATTACATCACTATTCTAAGAGCCTGACAGGGGCTGGAGTTACTCCTGGGCCTCCAGGCGAACATTGATTGAGCCGTCCATGCTCATAGCCCAGAGGTTGCCAGCATCGCCTCTATTAATGTAGATTATCCAATCACGCGTAACACAAAACTCCCCACATCCCTCCTTGACCTTCACCGTTGTACTTAAACCATCATGGCTCACGAGCTCTATGCTCGAGTTATAGTTGTTGCGAAAAAACACCCCGAGAGGTGTAGCGTTCAGAAAACTATAATCTTTGTAGATTAGAGCAACGTTGCCAGAGGTATTAAGAAGCTCCTCTGCTTCTTTCGTTTTTAGATCTATGGTGACAACTCTGGCAGTGATCCATGCGTAGAGTCTCGAGTCGTACACTGAGGCCCACTGAACAGAGTCTTCAGTAATCACTTCCTCTCTTCCGCTTGCAATGTTTTGACGGTAGAAGGTATAGTCGCCGGCATGTTTTTTGTAGTAGAGATAACCGTCGGCAATGAAGTAATCCTGTAGTCCTACAACGTTCAGGTCTCTTACCTTGGTTGTCCCGGAGCCGTTGAGGGCGACTGCGTAAAGAGCATCGTTTTCTGTAAGAAGGCGGTAATAAAGTGTTCCGTTGTCGAAGTAAATATACTCAGGCCTATTGTCATCCAGGGTAAAAGCTTCACCGGTTTGTGGATCCAGGCATCTGATGCCA
>WRBR01000114.1 GCA_009784425.1 Coriobacteriia bacterium
CCCCCTGTTCCAAAGGCCAAGCTGGTACACCAACCCCGTCCCTCCTGTACCAATCGGGGACACCAGCCCCGTCCACCTGTCCCACAACCTTTGTCTACGGCGGCTGCTGTAGCGGAAAGAGTACTTTTGCTGAGCAGCTGTTATTGAACTTGGCCAGCACCGGGGAAAAGTGGTACGTAGCAACCATGTGGCCTGAGGGCCCTGATGCGCAGAGGCGCATTCATAGGCATCAGGCAATGCGAGCCGATAAGGGGTTCATCAGCTGCGAGCGCTACCTTGATGTAAAAGGTCTGGCGGTGTCGGAGAGCAGCGCGGTGATACCCAAGGGCAGCGCGGTATTGCTTGAGTGCCTGGGAAATCTCGTAGCCAATGAAATGTTTCAATCAGAAGGGGCCGGAGAAGAAGCTCTGCAGGTCATCCTTGAGGGGATAACCGCCTTAGCAGCCCGCGCAGCGCACCTCATTGTGGTGAGCAACGAGGTGGGGAGCGACGGCGCACCCTACAGCGCGCAAACACAGGCTTTTCAGCAGGTTCTCGGTGCCCTCAATCGGGAGGTCTGCGCCTTAAGCACTTGTGCGGTTGAGATGGTTTGTGGCATTCCCGTATACTTGAAAGGCAAGTAAAAAAAGCACGACGAAGGGCGAGGATTCATGTCGGCACTGCAAGGACTGGTGATTGCTTTCTCCACCTTTTCCGGGATACCCGGCCCCAGGGTGAGCTGGGGGTCAAAGGGTATGGGCTGGGCGCTTATGTTCTTGCCGCTTGTTGGCATCTGCATTGGCGCGGCCTTGCTGGGCTGGTTTGCAATCAGCCAAATCCTGCCGGATATGCCCGTTCTCCTCGCCGTTGGCTACACCGTGATTCCGATTCTCATAACCGGCGCCATCCACCTTGACGGCTTTTGCGACACGGCCGATGCCCTGGCAAGCAACGCCGAGCCCCCGCGACGCCAACAAATCCTGCGCGACCCTCACATGGGCGCTTTTGCGGTTATCGCCCTCGTTGTCTACATACTGGTGTTTTTTGGCCTTGCCTTTAGCTTGCCAGCCACTTGGGTGTTTGTGGCAGCCTTTGCTTCAGTCTTTGTGCTGAGCAGGGCGCTCGGCGGCCTTGCCACCTTATGGTTCACAAGCGCGGAGCCTTCCCAGCTGGCCTTGTCCCTCAGAAATCCCCGCACCAAGACCCCTTCAACGGTGCTTCTGGCCTTCTGGACAATCGCAAGCGCCGCAGCGCTCATCTGCTTTGCCGGCACGGCGGGCGCAGTGGCGCTTATGCTCTCGGCGCTGGTCTTTATCGCCGCGCGCGTTTGGCTGGTCAGGCAGTTTGGCGGATTCAGCGGCGACCTCGCAGGGTGGCTCATCCAGATGATAGAGTTAACCGCACTGGCAGGCCTGGTCTTTACCAATCTAGTACTCCAAGCCCTCTAAACAAGTGAGAGGATGACGCACATGATACTGATAATAGGCGGCTTGGGATCGGGCAAGCACAGCTTTGTGGCGCAAGAGCTTGGCTACAGCGAAAAGGACCTGTCAACTGACCCCACAGACAGCAAGCCGGTGCTCTCTGACCTGCAAAACCTCATACGCAAAAAAGGTGCGCTCTCAAACGAACTCAAGGCGCAACTGCTAGCCAAAAAAGTGGTAATCTGTGACGAGGTAGGAAGTGGTGTGGTTCCCCTTGATGAACAAGAGCGCAGCTGGCGTGACGAGGTCGGCAGAGCCCAGGTGAGCTTGGCAGCTGAGGCTAGCACCGTGATACGCGTGGTCTGCGGCATACCGCAAACTATAAAAGGAGAGCTGTAGCAACTAGAACGTTGCAGGCCCATGACAGAGAGATTGTGAAGTCTATGAGGATTACCCTATTGCGTCACGCTAAAACACAGGGAAACCTCGAGATGCGCTACGTGGGAAGAACCGACGAGCCACTCAGCCAAGAAGGCATCTCCTTTGCAGAAGCCCTTGAGGCGGACACCTCGGTAAAGCGGGTATTCACCAGCGCCCTGTTGCGCACAAAACAAACGGCACTACTGCTGTTTCCTCGCGCAGAAATCATCCCACTCAAAGGCCTCAACGAGATGGACTTTGGAGTCTTTGAGGGCAGATCCGCTATGGAAATGGTACAAGACAAAGACTACCAAGCCTGGGTAGACCAAGGGTGCGAAAGCGCATGCCCCGGCGGCGAGAGCATGGAGTCTTTCACCATGCGCTGCACTGCCGCCTTTTTGGAGGCAGCCAGCCAGGCTGCTAAGGAAGGCTCCACATCCGAGGTCTTTGTCACCCACGGAGGCGTCATCATGGCAATCATGGGCACCTTGGCCCTGCCCATCAAACCGCGCATTAATTGGATGGCTGCCAATTGCGGCGGCTTTGCGGTTGACTATAATAAAGAAACAAGAGAAGAACGTCCCTTGCGTGTACTCAAATCTATCAGAGACAGAGAATGGGGTAGCATATGAGCGTGGATTACTCTTACAACAAAAACTGGTATTACCGGCTCTATCCGAGGATCTTCAAAGTGGGAGAAGAAGCCAGCCTGACCCTGGCCGGACGCTACAAGGATTATGAGCTCCCCGCTGAGTGCGTCGTCAGGATTATCGGTGTGTCACAGTTCAAAAACCAAGAACCTTATGCTGAGCTGGTGGCGCCAGTTCATGGTGGCTGTCTCACTTTCTCTTACACCTTTGAGTACGAACAGAAGTACCTGCTCCGCCTGTTTAACCGCGAGGGGCAAGACCTCAATATTGAATTTGCCGTGTATGCGCTTGAGCCGGACCTTTTCTACCGCAGGCCGTACAAGGGCGATTTGCACATTCACACCATTCGCACCGATGGGATGGAAACGCCCCAGCATATGATCTGCGCCTGCCGAGAGCACGGCCTGGACTTCATTGCTATAGCCGACCACAATAGGTATGAGTCGTCCCTCGAGGCAATCGACGAGCTCATCAAGTTGCCGGTAAGCATGGTTGCCCTTAAAGGAGAAGAGGTGCACGCCGGAGCAGCAAACCCCAAAAAGGCCCGCAGCCCGGTACATATCCTGTCTTTGGATGCAGACTACGCAATTGCCCCTTTCACCTCTTTTACCACAGACGAGGAGTACGACGCCGCATTCAAAGCCTTTGACGAGGACTTTGAGGAGCTGGCTGCCAACAAGCCCTGGTTGCAAGCGCTCGGACAAGCCAAGGCTAAGGAGCTGCTCGCCACCACTAAAGAGCGCCGCGCGCGCCTGCTCCTTGAGTTCAGCGACTCCACGCAGCTCATCGATGCCGAGGCCTACGTCTACGCGCTTGACGTGTGCGAGCACATCAAGCAGGCGGGCGGCATGAGCGTGCTCTCGCACTCGCAGTGGCAGCACATCCCCTTTGGCCACTTTTCGCAGCGCGATGACGTGCCGCTGGAGTTGATGAGAAGAATTGTCAATGAAATGCCCTATGACGTGTATGAGGTGGTTTCGTACTATTCCAAGGAGGAGAGCGGACGCAATCTCTGGCAAGTGCAACTACTCGCTGAAGCGGGGCATTGGTCCATGACACCCGTCATTGGCATAACCGACACCCACACAACCCTACCGGGGTGGAGTGAGCTGGGAAACACCTACTCAATCATTTTTGCGCGAGAGCTGTCTACCGCCGGTCTCAAGGAGGGCCTGCTGGGACTCTGGAGCGTGGCCGTTGAAGATTACGACGGTGTGGGCGCGCGCTGTTATGGGCAGTTTAGGCTCTCGCATTATGCGGACTTTCTCATCGATGAGTATTATCCGGCTCGCGACGAGCGCTGCAGGATCGAAAGCGCCTTTATGTACCACTTTTATGAGGTAAATGAGGCTGCTGCGGAGTATCACCTCAGAGAAATCTGTCCAACCAACAAGCAGGAGGAAGAACTCTGGTGGGCGCAATAGAGGGTGCAGCAGGAGGCGGTTTGGTTGAGGTTAGTCTGGCAGGCGAGTCTCCGGCCGAAGGCAGCCTGGCTGATGCCCCCAGTGGCCTTGTCCACGTCTACTGCGGCAGCGGCAAAGGAAAAACAACTGCCGCAATTGGCCTGGCAGTGCGCTCCGCAGGCACTGGCAACAAGGTGCTGGTGGCGCAGTTCTTCAAGGGCCGCCCCAGCGGAGAACTGGCTGTGCTCGCTACCCTGCCCAATGTTACCGTTTTGCGCGACGAAAGCTCCAATAAATTCATCTGGGAAATGAGCGAAGAAGAAGAAGCCTCCTACCTAGCCACCCAGCTTGCGCTTTTAGAACAGGCTTGGAGCCTGGCTGTTGAAGGAAACTTTGACCTGCTCATCCTCGACGAGGTCCTCTATTTACCCTTCTACAAATCACTCAACGAGCAGCGACTCCTTGAGATGCTCCACGCACGCCCCCCACGCCTAGAAGTAGTATTAACCGGCCGCGAATCCAGCGCCGCAATAGACGCAGCCGCCAACTACGTCACCAAAATGGAAAACATCAAGCACCCCTTCAACACCGGCATCCCCCAGCGCAAAGGCATTGAATACTAGTGGAACAGGGGGACGGGGTTGGAACAGGGACGGGGTTGGAACAGGGACGGGGTTGGAACAGGGACGGGGTTGGTGTACCAGCTTGGCCTTTGGAACAGGGGGACGGGGTTAGTGTTCCAATTTGGTCCAAGGACCAAATTGGAACACTAACCCCGTCCCCCTGTTCCAAAGGCCAAGCTGGTACACC
>WRBR01000115.1 GCA_009784425.1 Coriobacteriia bacterium
CACAAGTGTAAAGTAAGTTGTGAGTCAGCCGGGGACGGGGAAAGTGACTCAGTGGCACAGTAGGGTCAGTTCCTGCCGCGTTTGCACGCAAAAGAACGATTTTTGGCTCTAAAAACCCCTAAATCGAGCTAAACTGCCGTCAAAATCGTTCTTTTGCGTGCAAACGCGGCAGGAACTGACCCTACTGTGCCACTGAGTCACTTTCCCCGTCCCCGGCTGACTCACAGGGACGGGTCAAAGACCCGTCCCTGTGTGAGAACAATCTTTCGCTCATTGCCGCTTATTGGTAAGCGGGGGGAGCTACTTCTAGTGGTTGCTGTACAGGTGGTTGCTTGAGAGCTGCTACGGTGCCGGGGTCAACAGCGATATGGGTTATCAAGGGATTTCTCTTAAGAGTTTCAGTGCCCTTTTTGTCGTAAGTGGCGGTTATGCCGGTTATGGAGAGATAATAGGGCTCCATTGAGCTGGATGCTGGCGGCTCAAAAACCGTTATTCCTAAGTAGTTTGATCCGTCAACTCTGGGCAGATGCGCAAGGTGAACCAGCTCGTTAAAATTGCCCGTTTCAAGACTTGCCCTTAAGGCATCAAAGTTTTCTGACATACAAGCGTTAATCTCAGGCTTTGATTCCGTGTACCACGCATTGGCATTTTCTGAGAAGGGGAATACCGTCTTCCACCAACAAACCGCTACGGCGCTTATCATTATGACGAGAAACTCAAGAATCCAAACACCTAATAAAAGACCGCCGGTTACCGCGTCGCCAGATTCTCCAAAGCCCCAAGCGCCCCACTCATTGATGTCCAGGGCACCTATGAGTACATAGGCTGGATCAAAGAAAAGCTCAAGCGAAATAAGCAAGCGCTCAGCAAAGTCTGCTTGAAGCTCCATGTACAACTCAGCATACACCAAGGGAATATACACGCACCATTGGGTGTATTTAAGCAAAAACACGGCGAGGATTGTCAACACAATAACCAGCACCCTGTTTCGGGCCTTGCCGAGCTGAGTTGCCAGTAGAACGGCAAATCCAAGCCCCAATCCGCAGGCAATGGCAATGATGATGTTGAGATAAATAAAGGGGATGTAGAAGATTGCGTAAATATACGCCACGCTTAAAATAGGAATCGAGATTGCCATAAACACAATGAAAAGTAAAACAAAAAGTGGTGAAATTTTGCCCGAAGGCTTGTAGTACGTTGCTTGCATAGTTTTTCCTCCAAATTTATAGTTGCCCACCATAAAACTTGCTCGCATAAAGTATTCACTTTTTTGATTCGTAACAGGATACCGCAAATATTGGTTTTTGGGGCGGTTTTTTAAAAAGCTTTCTGGACAGCACTTTGTTGTGTCAGACTTCTGACATAATGGAGCATGCCAGTGAAGCTACGAGAGAGGCTCAGATATGTATCAACAAAATGCACCGGTGCCGGCTGCCGCACCGCCTATCAAGATTCCGTTGTTAGCGGCAAGTGGAATTATTTTGGCTGCCGCATTACTTGTGCAGTACCTGTCAACTTTTGTTGTATCAAGCTTGATAATTGTTTATTTTGGAATGGAGGGTGCTTATGCAGTAACGCTGCTTATGGGCCTTCTTCCCGTTATTGGTTTTGTTCTCCTGGGTCTGGCTGGTTTTTCTCTTGCGTCAAAGATGAAGCAAGCCAACAGGGCTTCTTCCCTCGGTACAATGCTGGGCATAGGTGCCCTGATTTGCTCATTTGCATGGCTCATAACAGCGATTATTAACAGCTATTTTCTTCAGTTTTCTAATAATTTGACTGGACTAGGGATTGATGTTTTAAGTTTTGTTTCTTCGAGTAGTTCAATTGTTACCGCCCTGCTCATCTTGGCAGCTGGCGCAGTGTTTTTTCTCGCTGCAAGCGGGTATAAAAAGGCCTTTGGCACACCGTCACGCGCAGGGCTGGTTGCCGCAATTCTGCTGATTGCCTTTGCTGCGACAAGGCTTTTTGTCACTAACCTTCTGCTCCCCTCTATTGTTTTTCCGATTCTATTTGAATCGGTGGAGCTGGGGATGATGAGTTATACCACGGTGGGTTATGTCACCGGTGCAATTGGCTTCTTTTACTTCTTGCTGCGCTTAGGCTTTGCGATTTGTTTGGTATTCTTTCTTTTTGGCATTGGTAAACAGTTAAGCGGTACAAGCAGTAACCAAGTAGCTGGCGTTTACTATGCGGGCTCTGATTATGCGCCTGCGCCGCCCCCGCCTTCTGTAGCACCGCCAGCTCCTACTGCGCCGCCAGTAGCTGCTGCACCGCCAGCTCCGGCTGCACCGCCAGCTCCGGCTACACCGCCGGCTCCGGCTACACCGCCGGCTCCGGCTACACCACCGGCTCCAGCTGCGCCGCCAGCTGCGGCTGCACCCCTGCCCCCGCAATCGTTTACCCCTCCTTTGACACCCCCGCCCCCTGCGTCACCCCCTGAGCAAACCAGCTAGTCGTTCTGCGGCAAAGCCGATGGCTGCATCTTGGGAGAGGGCAATTCTGTAGTTTGCGATGGCTTCTTCCCGCCTGCCCAGCTTCTCAAGGTTGAGGGCCAGGTTGGCGTAGTCTATGGCTGAAGCAGGGTTGAGCTTTACCGCCCGGCGAAAATGCTCAACAGCCTCGTCGTAGCGGTCTAACTTGTAGCAGCAAACACCCAGGATATTGTAGATATCTGGGCGCTCCTCATCGTAGCTCAAGCCTTTCATCAGCGCGTCGATTGCCTCCTTAAAGCGAGCGAGGTCTCTCAGGCACGAACCCTGGTAGGTATACAGGTAGGGCAGGTCTTCTGCCTCCGGCTGCAGCAAGAGGGCCTGGCTGAAGCAGGCCAGTGCCTCATCAATCAACCCCTGCTCATAGAGATGGCGGCCACGATAAAAATGGAGATAGTAGGCGTGGGGGAGTAGCGGCTGCAAGGCAGCCAGATGGGCATCCAGTGCAGAGCCTTCTAGCAGATCAGCCGCCAGCTTAGTAGCAAACAGAGCAGCATTGCCACTCAGGGCTCGCTCGCGAAAGTGCGCGCCCGGGATGATGGTGTAGACCGCAGGGATATCTAACTCCGGATGCGTACAGTCAACCACGAGCACGTCCAGCCCTTGCCGCTTGAGTGCGGCAACGCAGTTGTTCACCTCCTGGAAGATGTCATCGTCTTGCAGGTCAGCCATCTCATCCAGGCGGATTCTGCAATCGCTGTTAATCACATAATGAACCTCATCCAAACTGAGTGGCTTAGGCAGGCCGCTTGCCACATAATTGGAGCCACTGTTGAAATCACCGGCCAACTGCGCCACTTCGGTGACGGCGCGAATCAAGGCTTTGGCGGCACCGGGGGTGGTGCCGGCGGTGTAGACAATCTCGCTTTGCAGGGGAAAAGTAGACGGATCAAAGGCCAGGGCACCAACAGTAGGGATGCCGATATCAAGGGAAAAATCACGGAGATAAAGCTGAATGCCATTTTGCTCAAACTTGGTCAGCAGTTGCCGGGCAACCGGGTCAACCACAGAAGAGGGGTCAATAGCCGGGGTTATAATCCGCTCGCGGCTAATCAGAGCACAGACATGGCGCTCCACCACCTCACTGATGCCCTGCAGCACCGCCTCCTCATAGGTATTACCCGCAGAGGGCCCATTGAACTCATTGATGGCATAAAACCAAGAAAATGGCACCAGCAGTGGCTCTTGATCGCTCAGGCGAAGCGCCCAAGTCCAGCGCAAAGGCAAGCCAGCCAGCAGCTCGCGCAGCAATGCGGGCGGCGTGGTGGTGTCGTGCACCGAATGCAGCAGGGCCTCAACCGGCAAAACCGGATAACCCGAGGCTTCTGCAGCTGCGTAGTCTCCAACAAAGAAGCTCTCCTCATTACGCAGAAAGCTGAAGAAACTAAACCGCTCTGCTAGCTCCATGCAAGCGCTGGCCTGTGACTGCTCCGGAGTTGAGCCCTTGCCCATCTGCTTTCTGTTGCCGATAATCCGCAGCGCATCTTCCCCACACACCGAGAAATAAATCGGAATATCAAGCCGACCATTGTCAATGCGGCGGATCTCTTCAAGCAAGTCCAGCCCGCTCGCACGCAAGCGCTCCCCAAAATAAGCCACGGTCTCCACAGGCGCACAAGCCTTGTCCTGATCGAGGGTGTATCGTTTTGGGCAGGGCCCCAAAGTAAGAATCTTTTTTCTCATGCTCAAACAATAACACACGAGTCAGCTTGGGACGGGGAAAGTGGCACAGAGGGACGGGGTTGGTACAGAGGGACGGGGTTGGAACAGGGGGACGGGGTTAGTGTTCCAATTTGACCTTGGTCAAATTGGAACACTAACCCCGTCCCCCTGTTCCAACCCCGTCCCTCTGTAC
>WRBR01000116.1 GCA_009784425.1 Coriobacteriia bacterium
ACCTAGAAGTATCTGCCTTACCAAGTCCATATCACGGCGCATGGCCGCCTCCTGTCGCATTAAAAAAGCCCCTTGCGGGGCTCTAGCTAGTTTTTAGTTGATCTAGTATATGATCTTCGACTTCCTTCGGAAGCCTTGTGTTGTACTTTTCTACGTAGTGCTGCAACAATCCGTTCCAGGAAAAAAACCCGTCAGCCTTGACATATTTTCTCACGTTCACACTTTTACCAGTATGATCGGTGTAGGAACCGGGTGACAAAACTATATTTTCACCATGACTGCTAAGGTATTCAAGAATAGACTCGCGCTCTTCATAGTCGTCTTCATGCCCACGAAATAGCTTCGCTCCATCAAGCCTTATCTCTTTTTCTGGTGAAACAGTATCCACTCTCCAACCTCCTCTTCGTCTGGAAGCATAGGTTCTGTGTCAGTCATCAGCATACTCCCATCAGCCCAAAAGTACAAGTCTTCTGTGGGTGCAAGCACGGTGACGCCAAGCATATTTGCAAGATGCTGGGCTGGTCCATCTGCGAGCTTTCCTGACGAGCAAGATAGCAGTCTAATACCTTCGCCACTATAGCTAGGCATGCTTTTGATAGAGTCTGCAAGGTCACTAACGCTGACATCTACCCAATTACCTTTTGGATCAACATACCCAAATCCTGTCGATGACCCATGGATGGAAACGTCATAGTACCCATCTGCTGGCGCAACCTTTCTCGTCCAAATACGAAGATCATCTGAACCATCATAAAAACTCATTCCCATCTTTTTTGGGGATCCAAGACTTGTGCCTTTGCCGCCAGCTACACCATCATTCTCATACGTCTCATCATCGAGCAGCAAGCTCTCACCATCGACTTTGAGCGGTATAGTAGTACCTCGGCAGTACGGGTGAAACGGTGGTACGGTAACTCCTGCCACAATCTCTGAGACAAGCACTTCCTGCCCGTTTAATGGCTGGCAGATCGGACAGCAGTCTGGCTGCTCAAGAATCTCTGCACTGGTAACACCCAGGTTGGCATAGCTCTCTAGATCACCCTGCACAGAAAAGGCGGCCGTCTCTGTGATGACAAGCCGTCTTGCATTACTGCGCGTCACACCAAAGATGTCAGTAAGCCTCTTAGCCATCTGGTCGGTTGTGGCACCGCGAATCATGCCTTGAGTAACCTCTTTCTCAAGCGTTTCGATAAGTGCGCTCTGACTGCCCCAGACGCGCTGTGAAAAGGTCTGTCCGTTAGGACCCCAAGGACGTGCCAGTATCTTGTCGACAACCGCCTTGTCAAGCCCAGGGGACATCACACCAAGCGTTCCGAGCGTCTCACCATAGACATTTCCTATGACTTGAGCCCCAATGTCTCTCAGTGCGATCTCATGCTCTCCGTAGAGCTCACCGACATGCATACTCATCCGCACCTTCAACTTTGACGGATAACGTAGATTATGTAAGAATCAAACTGAAGGATACGGCGTCTGATCTTATCGACTCTGGGGTTTTCGAGGTGGTTTAAGATGACATTTCAAGAGCTGAAAAATTTGCTTATATTAAGTGGTGTGCCTAAGCGCACTTATTCCTTACCTCGTGGTGACAGAATTGCACACGCAGATACCTACGGAGAGATTCGCAAGATGCCAGATGGAAAATTTGAAGTAAGTACGGTCGAGCGTGCTGTGCGATATGATTGTGAATTGTTTGAATCTGAAAGTGCAGCATGCATGCACTTTCTTAAGAGTAGCGGATACTGGATAAACTATCCCAGGATCGCTGAGGTTGTGCAGGCAGCCGCGTAAGAATACAGACATATTGACTAGAGCCCCGAAAGGGGCTTTTTTCTTTGACGGATAGCTTAGATTATGTAAGTATCAAACTTAATCGTGGTATACTTGTAAGCTGCTTAGGTGCCCCCTACTTGCGCCCATTTCAAGTGTGAGCGGGGGCATCCAATCCATTTCAGTCAGCTAGTGCTAACTTCTATGAATGTTGATTAGGATTATTACTATTAGAAGTAACTCCATATCATCACCAGCCTTCCATTAACTCTTTGCTTTGACGGATAGTTTAGATTATGTAAGGATAAAACCAAATTCACGTGCACCCATCCAGCATCTCTTGTGCCACTAATCTACACCTGCAATTTCCTGCAGCTCACGCAATCGTGCGCTCGTACACCATGGCATTAAGTTGGCGCTCAAGCTCGCGGGAAGAATAGTTGTTTTCCGCAGCCAACTTCAGATAAAACTCACGAGCGCCATCTGTTTTTGCTCGCGACATGATAAGTAGATTATTCGTCCAGGAAATTTCTCGCAGCACTGCTGCGAGTTTTTCATTCATGCTGTATGTTTCATAAAATTGCTTCATGCGCCAGACGTTTGGCAACGAAAATCCCTTCAGTCCTGTGCCGTAGGCACAGGTGCAAGGCGTTTTAGGGCGGCGAAAGGTCAAGGGTGAGATGCCGGCTCGGGGGCCGGCATGACAAAGCGGATATGGACGCTCTCCTCTATCTGGCATAAGTGCTCATATGTTATCATTTAAGCTATGAATAGACGTTTAAACGACACTATATTATCACTTATTAATAAATCACCCGATGGAATAATGAGCGATTTAGCCTCGCGTGTTAAGTCAAGAAGACTCGAACTCAACCTGACCCAAAAGGCAATCGCCCAGCGATCAGATATACCACTGCCGACCTACAGAAAGTTTGAAAGAACAGGCGATATCTCTCTGCGAAATTTAGTGAGCCTTGCTTTAACACTTGATGCAACAGAGGAATTTGAAACACTCTTCAGTAAGCGAAAGTACGAGTCGATAGATCAAATGCTTGATCAGAAAAAAGTACGAGATCGCAAGAGGGGGCGCAGAAATGCCTAAAGGTGCTCTTAAGCAATTGAATGAATGTACCGTCTACTATCAGGACGCTCTCGTCGGTCGGGTTGGCTTGCAGGATGATAGCCGCTTCCTCTTTCAGTATGATGCAAGCTTCATGGAAAAGGGTGTTTCTATCTCGCCCCTGCATTTGCCACTTGAACCAAAACTATTTGAAGCCCCTTTTTCTCCCTTTCAGGGCAACTTTGGCGTATTCGACGACAGCTTGCCAGATGGCTGGGGAAGCCTCGTTTTTGATAGGTACCTGAGAAAAGCAGGGATAGCTCCCGAATCACTTAATCAAGTTCAGAGACTGGCGCTGATTGGGTCGACGGGAAGAGGAGCTCTAGAGTATCAACCCGACTTGGGCGACCGAGGAAAACTCAAGCAGATACCTCTTTCTGAGCTTGCAGAACAAATAATGAATCTCTATGATGCAGAGGCCTATACTGACGAAGGAATTGAGACCATTTTCCGCTACAGTGGCTCATCTGGCGGAGCACGCCCAAAGGCCTTTGTCGTGGCCGATGATGAAGAGTGGTTAGTTAAATTCCCTGCTTCAGTTGACCCAAGTGATGTCGGCAAGCAGGAATATGAGTACTCAATCCTTGCAAGAGCATGCGGGCTTGAAATGACTGAAACCCGCCTCTTTGATGGTAGGTACTTTGGCACAAAACGCTTTGACCGCACACCAGAAGAAAAGGTTCATACCATCAGTGCAGCGGGTCTTTTGCATGCCGATTATCGAATCCCCTCACTAGACTATCGAGACTTGCTCATTGCATGCCGTGTTATTTCACAAGACATTCAAGAGGCATACAAGCTCTTTCGACTCATGGTGTTTAACGTTGTTATTGGCAATCGTGATGATCATGCAAAGAATTTTTCATTCCAGCTAAAGGGTCAGAATTGGAAGCTCTCGCCTGTCTATGACCTTTTGCCCTGCAGTGGTTTTGGTGGGCAACATACGACGACGATACAGGGGCAGGGTGATCCGCGTCGCGCAGACCTGGTCGCCTGCGGCAAAGAGGTAGGACTTGCAGAGGCGAAGATGAACGCCATTATTGATGAGATTCTCGCACAGTGCAAGAGCGAGAACATGCACCGCCCCGACCTAAAGCTCTAGATTCAGCTTTGTGCCAACCTCAACTAACCGGCGCAGTGCGCCCGTTACAGGTCCTGTGCCGTAGGCACAGGTGCATTATTCGCCATGAATATTATTGCGAGCAACTGTCGATAATGTTGTCCACGTAGACCTTATCAACCTCAACCACGAAGATGATGCGATGGTAATTACTTACTTGCGCTGCTCGGTACCTTTTGGCTGGCATGTGGGGGTTATCGTAGTAGGGATGACGCTGCGGTAAAAACGACAGTGACCGCAGGGTTGCGACCA
>WRBR01000117.1 GCA_009784425.1 Coriobacteriia bacterium
CTCAAAACCGGCGTGCCCTTTTATGGCGTGGAACGCTATCTGCCGTATTGTTACGAGAACCTCAGCACCGTTTTGGAGTATATGAGTCGTAAAACGCTCTTGATTCTGCAAGAGCCGCGGGCTCTCTTTGATGACGCCGCCGCCTATTTTGACGAGCTCAAGGAGAGGTCTCACGAGCAAGGCAGCAGCACAGACGGCTTTTACTTGCCTCCTGCTCAGCTTGACTTTGGCAAGGTGCAGCGCCTGACCATGCTCTCACTTCTCAGCAGCGGCACCAGGCTTGACGCCCGCCTGGACGTCAAGCACCCCCGAGGCCAGATCCTTGAAGACCAGCTGGCAAAACAGACGGCAGACCTGATGGGCAACGGCTTCATGACCATAGTTGCCCACGCAAATCGCCGCACCCGCGAGTCCATCAGAGACGCCCTCAGCCAAGACGAAATTCCCTTCGATGCCCTGGATGACCGTGTGGAACAGAGGGACGGGGTTGGTGTACCAAATTCGGAGAATTTGGTACACCAACCCCGTCCCTCTGTTCCACACCAGCCTCCAGAAAAACTCCTCCGCTCCATCGCCCACGTAGTAAACCTAGACCTCTCAGAATCCCTGGTTGTCCCGGCGGCAAAGCTTGCCCTGCTCACCTTGGGTGACGCCTTTTCCACGCAAACCCAAAGGCGCGCCAGGCGCGTGCGCGCAGGCGGTCGTCTGGCGCAATCCACCGATGCAACCAGCTACACCTTTCCCTTCAAGCCGGGCGACTACGTGGTGCACGAAACCCACGGCATCGCGCTCTTCAAGAAGATAGTCCGCCGCACGGTGGACAAGGTGGAGCGAGACTACCTCTACCTGGAATACGCCAAGGGCGACAAACTCTTCTCGCCGGTTGAACTCATAGACAAGGTGAGCCGCTACGTGGGAGTCGAGGGTGCCTCGCCTCGCCTCACCCGCCTTAATACGGCGGATTGGTCACGGGCATCGGGCAAGGCTCGCAAGGCCGCGCGCGCGATGGCCTTTGACCTGGTTGACCTCTACACCCGCAGGGCGGGTGCCGCCGGTTTTGCCTTTGGGCCCGACAGCCCCTTGCAATACGACATGGAGCAGCTCTTTGCCTACGCAGAAACCCCGGATCAACTCAGAGCCATCGCCGATGTCAAGAGCGACATGCAGCAAGCCAAGCCCATGGATCGCCTGATATGCGGAGACGTAGGCTTTGGCAAAACAGAGGTTGCCCTCAGGGCTGCTTTCAAGGCGGTGCAAGACGGCAAGCAGGTGATGCTGCTTTGCCCCACCACCATCTTGGCGCAGCAACACTTCACCACTTTTTCCGAGCGCTTTGGCCCCTTTGCCATACGCGTGGACGTACTGAGCCGTTTCAGAACCGCCGCCCAGCAGCGCCACACGCTCGAAGACCTGGCCGCCGGCAAGGTAGATGTGCTCATCGGCACGCACCGCCTGCTCTCGGCTGACGTGAATCCCAAAGACCTCGGCCTCATCATCATCGACGAGGAGCAACGCTTTGGCGTGCAACACAAGGAGAAGCTGGTCAACCTACGCGAGCAACTGGACGTACTCACACTCAGCGCCACGCCCATACCGCGCACCATGCAGATGGCCCTCACCGGCGTGCGCGACATGAGCCTCATCAACACGCCGCCGCTCTCCCGCAACCCCATCCAGGTGGTGGTGCAGGAGTGGAATGAAGACGTGGTTTCCGCAGCCATCCGCCGCGAGTTGGCAAGGGACGGGCAGGTGTACTACGTATCCAACCGCGTCAAGAACATCGAGGCTGCGGTGGAGCGCGTCACCGACGCAGCCCCCGAGGCGCGCGTTGCCGTGGCACACGGCCAGCTGGACGAGCGAGCGCTCGAGGCGGTCATGGAGCAGTTCTCAGCCCACGAGGCAGACGTGCTGGTAGCAACAACCATCATTGAATCCGGTCTGGATAACCCCCACACCAACACGCTCATCATCGAGGATGCCGAGCGGCTCGGCCTGGCCCAGCTCTACCAGCTCAAGGGTCGCGTGGGCCGCAGCCACGACCAAGCCTATGCGTACTTTCTCTTCCCTTCTGAGCACCGGCTTACCGAAACGGCGGTCGACCGCCTCACAGCCATCAGCGAGTATCAAGAGTTGGGCAGCGGCATGCGCATTGCCATGCGCGACCTGGAAATCCGCGGTGCCGGCTCACTGCTCGGTGCCGAACAACATGGCAACCTCGCGGCAGTAGGCTTTGACCTCTACGCAAACATGCTGGCTGAAGCGGTGCGCGAGGCCCGGATTAAAGGTAAGAACGAAGATGCAGCAACAGGCGAGGAGGCCACCGGGCACACAACCGACGTGCGCATCGACATTCCCGTGCACGCCTATCTGCCCGAGGAGTTCATACCCGCAGCCGACGAGCGCGTGCTCTGGTACCGACGCATAGCCGTTGCCACAACCATCGAGCGCTTGAACGAGATTGCCTCACAGATGGAGAGCGCCTACGGCGGCCTGCCTGCGGCAGCAGACAACCTTCTGGAGCGAGCGCGCGCAAAGCTGCTCGCGCAAGACTTTGGCATCACGAGCATAGCCATCGTAAGAGGCAAGCTGAGCATAGAAGGTCTTGAGCTCACCACAGAAGAGGCAGAGCATCTCAAGGCTCAGGGCGCTACTTATATGGTACAGTCGCATAAATTGCTCTATCCAGTAGCAAATAAGGAAACAGCCATGAAAACCCTCCTGGAACTCCTCACATTCCTCGATAAAGAAGAAGACGAAGACGAGTGATTTCCGGCTGCTCCTACCGCTCAGGCAAAAACGGGCATCTTATGGGAACGCCCGGCTAAAAAAAGTTGATTTATTTGCCTAAATATTATTGACAAGCCCCAAAAAAGTATATAACATAGTCCTTCGCGCTTCGCACACTCAACAAATGACAAGTGCAAGCGATCATCCGAATCGGGCGGCTCTTTGGCTCGAATTCTGTTTGAATGGACTTGATTCCACGCACCTTGAAAACTGGATACTGTGATGTAAAGACAAACACAAAAGTGTTGTTTTTAAGCCAGACAAATTAAACAATGAGACCCGTCAAAGCGGTACGGTCAATTAAAAGACAACGGCCGCGGATGACAAAAACCATGATTGAAACTCACGAATTAATGCAGTCCACACGGACTGTTTTTCTGGGAGGATAAATCGCTTTAGGCAAGGCGGCAAACGAGGCAACGAGGGAGCGTACCTAAGTACGTGACCGAGGCGCCGAGAGCAGCCAACGCCGCATAAAGGGATTTAGACCCCAGAAAAATTTAAACGGAGAGTTTGATCCTGGCTCAGGATGAACGCTGGCGGCGTGCTTAACACATGCAAGTCGAACGATTAAAGCCCCTTCGGGGGTGTATAAAGTGGCGAACGGGTGAGTAACACGTGACCAACCTACCTCTTACTCTGGGATAACTTGGAGAAATTCATGCTAATACCGGATATTCCGTTTCCTTCGCATGTTGGAATCGGGAAAGTTCAGGCGGTAAGAGATGGGGTCGCGGCCTATTAGCTAGTTGGTGAGGTAACGGCTCACCAAGGCAGCGATAGGTAGCCGGGTTGAGAGACCGACCGGCCACACTGGGACTGAGACACGGCCCAGACTCCTACGGGAGGCAGCAGTGGGGAATTTTGCGCAATGGGCGAAAGCCTGACGCAGCAACGCCGCGTGCGGGATTGAAGGCCTTCGGGTCGTAAACCGCTTTCAGTAGGGAAGATTATGACGGTACCTACAGAAGAAGCTCCGGCTAAATACGTGCCAGCAGCCGCGGTAATACGTATGGAGCAAGCGTTATCCGGATTCATTGGGCGTAAAGCGCGCGTAGGCGGCTTGTTAAGCAAGGTGTTAAATCTGGGGGCTCAACCCCCATCCGCATCTTGAACTGGCAGGCTTGAGTTCGGTAGAGGAAAGTGGAATTCCCAGTGTAGCGGTGGAATGCGCAGATATTGGGAAGAACACCGGTGGCGAAGGCGGCTTTCTGGGCCGTAACTGACGCTGAGGCGCGAAAGCTAGGGGAGCAAACAGGATTAGATACCCTGGTAGTCCTAGCCGTAAACGATGGGCACTAGGTGTGGGGAGATCATTCTTTCCGTGCCGCAGCTAACGCATTAAGTGCCCCGCCTGGGGAGTACGGCCGCAAGGCTAAAACTCAAAGGAATTGACGGGGGCCCGCACAAGCAGCGGAGCATGTGGCTTAATTCGAAGCAACGC
>WRBR01000118.1 GCA_009784425.1 Coriobacteriia bacterium
AGCGTGGCGAGCTCAGGCTCAACGCTCACGAGCGGGATCATGATCTCGGCGTGCGGATTGAAGCCCTCCTTAAGCAGCATTGCCGTTGCGGTGGCAATGGCGCGCACCTGCAGGGCCGGCAGCTCGGGGTTGAGGAGTGCCAAGCGGCAGCCTCTGAGGCCTAACATGGGGTTCATCTCGGCCATTGAGTCAATGCGCGCGAGCAGGGCGCGCTTGGTGATGATGGCATCCTTGTCGCCGGAGGTGTACTCCATGCGGGTGATCTCTATCTCAAGCTCACGGGGGTTGTCGAGGAACTCGTGGAGCGGCGGATCAAGCAGGCGGATTACCACGGGCAGGCCGTCCATAGCCTTGAAGATTCCGTAGAAGTCCTCGGTTTGTACCTTGAGCAGATCCTCAAGGGCCTTGTCCTTAACCGCGGGGTCATCGGAGAGGATGTAGTTTTGGATGATGGCTTTGCGGTCGCCGAGGAACATGTGCTCGGTGCGGCAAAGGCCAATGCCCTTGGCACCAAACTCAAGAGCGAGCTCGGCGTCTTCGGGGTTGTCGGCGTTGGCGCGTACACCCAGGCGACGGAACTCGTCGGCCCAGCTGAGGATGATGTCCAGGTCACCGGAAAGCTCAGGCAATACGAGGTCAACGGCGCCCAGCACCACAATGCCCTCGGTGCCGTCAAGCGAGATAACGTCGCCTTCTTTGATGACAATGTCGGTACCCACGATGCTGGCACAGCATGCCTCGGCATCAATGCGGAGCGCCTCGGCGCCGCAGACGCAGGGGGTTCCCATGCCGCGTGCGATGACCGCTGCGTGCGAGGTTTTGCCGCCGTGGCTGGTGAGGATACCCTCGGCCACTACCATGCCGGCGAGGTCGTCAGGGTTGGTCTCCCAGCGCACGAGTACGCACTTTTCGCCGTTCTCGGCATACTGCACTGCTGTGGCAGACGAGAAGACCGCCTTGCCCACAGCTGCGCCCGGGCTGGCGTTGAGACCCTTGGCTACCACATCGTAGCTGGCGTCTTTGTCAAACTGCGGGTGCAGGAGTTGATCAAGCTGTGCGGGGTCAATGCGGAGTATTGCCTCTTCTTTAGTGATGAGGCCTTCGTTGACCATGTCAATGGCAATGTGCAGCGCCGCAGCGGCGGTACGCTTGCCCACGCGGGTCTGGAGCATCCAGAGCTTGCCCTGCTCAATGGTGAACTCAATGTCACACATATCGCGATAGTGGTTCTCCAGCGCGGTAAACACTTTGTCAAGCTCAGTGCCGGCTTCTTCAAGCCCGGCGATTTCTTTGAGCTCGGAGATGGGGCTGGTGTTGCGGATACCGGCTACCACGTCTTCGCCCTGGGCGTTGACCAGATAGTCACCGTAGAACTCATTTTCGCCGCTGGCGGGGTTACGGGTAAAGGCCACGCCGGTTGCGGAGGTGTCTCCCTTGTTGCCAAAGACCATGACCTGCACGTTAACGGCAGTGCCGAGGTCATCGGGAATCTTGTTTTGCTTGCGATAGAGCTGTGCACGCTCATTCATCCAAGAGCCAAATACGGCCTTGATTGAGAGCAGCAGTTGCAGGTCTGGGTCTTGCGGGAAGGCAACCTTGCCTGAGGCATCCTTTTCTAGCTCAGGATAATCCTCTGCGCGCACGTGGCTGGAGAAGATATCCTTGAAGGTGCCCACCAGGGTCTCCAGATCCTCAGCGGAAAGGTCGTTGTCGCCGCTTACGCCGCGCGCAATCTTGATGGAGGTGAGGGCGTTCTCAAAGAGATCACCTTCCACATCCATTACCACCTTGCTGAACATCTGCACAAAACGACGATAGCTGTCCCACGCAAAACGCGGGTTGTTGGTCTGCGCAATGAGGCCCTTGATGGACTCATCGTTAAGACCGAGGTTGAGAACGGTGTCCATCATGCCCGGCATTGAAAACGGCGCGCCGGAGCGCACGCTTACGAGCAGCGGGTCGTTGGAATCGCCGATCTTCTTTCCCATGCGCTCTTCAAGATCAAGACGGTACTTCTCAATCTCATCCAATGCGCCGGGGGCAAACTGGTTGCCACCCTGATAGTACTCAACACAGGTCTGACAAGTGATAGTAAAGCCGGGGGGTACCGGCAAGCCAATAGCGGCCATCTCAGCGAGGTTAGCACCTTTGCCTCCCAAGATGGGTTTCATGTCCTTGTTGCCCTCAGTTACATTGACGCCGGCAGCGTCTGCACCAAAAGCATAGACTCTTTTTACTGTCTCGGTCACGGTTTTCTCCTTTGCTCGGTATTAATCTACCAATAAAGTATTCTGGGGTTATTGGCATCCAGCATAGCAGAGTAAGCCAAGTACAAACAGCTTTTTTTAAAAACATCTCTCAGATGCATAAGTAGTCAGGCGAATGACCGCTTTGCGAGTCAACTGGGGACGGGGAAACTGACTTACAACGAAAAAGCTGCGTTGGGTTTTTGGCCCAACGCAGCTCCAAGTAGTTATCTAGTAGCCTTTATTTGATGGGAATCTTAAAGGTGGTGAATGCCTGGCCCTTTTCGTCGATCTCTTCATACATGAAGAAGGCGTTTGACCAGCTTGAGGGATACTCTACCACTACGTCGTAGGTAACGGTTTTTCCGTTATCGAGTGTAAAGCTCTCGGGCATCATGTTGCTGTTGAGGGGGTCAAGCGGAGCGATTTCTGCGCCTTGTCCGTTGCCCACAAACCAGTCAAAGGTGCCAAAGGGCTGCGGTGAGCTAAAGGTGTTGGTTATAGTGACATTTACAACCACCAAAGTATTGCCACTGCTTGCCGTGTGCCCGGCAAAGGAGTTGGTAATCTCCATAGTGTTAACCGTGAAGGTGAACCACTTGGTGGCGTATTCTCTGCCTACCTCGCCGGTGACATCGCCGGAGAGCAGCTCATCCAGGTTGGGAATGGTGTTGTTGTTATTGTTATTATTGTTGTTGTTGTTAGTATTATTGTTGTTGCCTTCGTCAATGACATTTGAGATGACATTGTTGTTGTTATTGTTGTTGTTGTCATCGCCGCTGCAGAGCACCAGGCTAAAGAGGAGGACGGCAAGCAGAACAACCAAGCCAACTATGCCGAGAATGATGGGCACAGCCTTGCTCTTTTTCTGGGGAGGAGCCTGCTGTTGACCATAAAAGGGAGCCTGCTGGCCGTACTGCGGTTGCTGCGGTTGCAGCGGTTGCTGCGGCGGCATCTGCTGGCCGTACTGCGGTTGCTGAGCCTGGTAGGGTTGCGCAGGCTGCGCGGGTTGCGCGGGTTCAAACGGTTGCGCGGGTTGCACCGGAATTGCTACTGGCTGTGCAGGCTCAAAGGTCTGAACAGGCGGTGCGGGCTCAAAGGGTTGCACTGGCGGTGCGGGCTCAAACGGCTGCACTGGTTGTGCGGGTTCAAAGGGTGCTGCGGGCACTGCAGGCGCTGCGGGCTCAAAGGGCGGTGTGGGCGCTTCGGGCTGTGCAGGCACTGCGGGCTCAAAGGGCGCTTCGGGTACTACGGGCACTGCAGGCTCAAAGGGTGCTTCTGGCGCTGCAGGCATTGCGGGCTCAAAGGGAGCCTCAGGCGCTACAGGCACTGCGGGCTCAGAGGGCACCTCGGGCTGTGCAGGCTCAAAGGGTGCCTCGGGCTCTACCGGCGCTGCCGCCTGAACTCCGGGGTCCGCTGCCGCATCGGTAAAGTCGTTGGTCCATTGCGATCCGTCCCAATAACGAAGCTTGGACGCATCTCCCATTGGGTCTGGATACCATCCTGCCAGTTGATCTGCCATGTTCTCCTCCAAATAAGTAGTCGTAAAAGTCCGTGCTGACGATACATTATAACGTGTTATGAAAGCTTACACCTCATGGGTTGCTGTGTGCAAGCCTTTTGAGTCAAAGGATACGTATATTTTTAGCACGAACAGTGCCACCCCCAGCGCAAATTACCTTGCAATAGGTCTGACACGAAGACATCCAGCTCAGCCGTTGCGCAAAGCGCAACCCTATCAAGGCAAGCGGCGGAACCATAATATTCCGCCGCGCGCACGCGCAAGCGTGCGACACTCTTTGGGCGGCGAAGCCGCCCTCACTTTATACTTTTCAAGCAGAAGTGCTGGTGCACCCGCCTTTCTTACCCAAAAAAGATTTTGAAG
>WRBR01000119.1 GCA_009784425.1 Coriobacteriia bacterium
CCTGTTTTGGGCGATTGCCTTTCCGCTGGTCTTAATCACCCTTTTCTATGCTATGTTCTCTAATCTGGACAATTCTTTTAGTCTTGACCCATTACCCGTGGTCATCGTCAAGGACGCAAATTACGAAAAAGCTGAGCATTTTGCGCACATGATAGAGAGTCTTTCCGCAGAGGATGCGGGAGAGAACCCTCTCTTTGACCCCACCTTTGTTACCAGTGTAGCAGCCGCGCTTGAGGCGCTTGAGTCAGATGTCTACAAGGGCTACATAGTCCTGGACAACAACGGCAAGCCGCATTACTACATGGATCCGCGGCGCGCTGACAGCCTGGGTGATCCTTCTCAGACCATCATCCTCAGCGTGCTTGATCTGTATCTGCAAAATCACGAGCTTATCACCTCAATCATCGAGGAAAATCCCCAGCTGCTTGCTGACCCTGCTATCCTGGAGGGACTTCTGAGCAGCGGAGATCAGACCTTTACCACTCATATTTCCCTCACTGCCAATCCACCGAGCGATTCGGTTCGCTTGTTCTACGCCGTGCTGGCCTTTTCAACCATCATGATGTCATCCTTTGGACTGGCTGCCATTGATATGATACTAGGCAACACCTCGGCGCTGGGTGCCCGGAGGAGCATTGGCGGGCAGTCCAAGGTCCGCATGCTCTTGCCTTCCCTGGCTGCTGCCTGGGTTTTGAGCTTTGCCTGCGTACTGCTGGGCTTCTTTCTCCTGCGCTTTGTCTTTGGTGTGAGCTTTGGCGGCAAGGAGCTTGCGGTTATCTTGACCTTGGCGCTCAGCACTCTTGCGGCAACCTTCCTGGGGGCGTTTCTGGGATCGATGCCCATCCCCTCGGGGGCAAAGAACGGCTTTGTTGCCTTGATCTCTTGCGGCCTCTCTTTCTTTGCCGGGCTTTACGGACCTTTCAGTCAGGATTTTGGCGACATGGTAGCGCGCGAATTCCCCTTACTGTCTGCCGTAAACCCGGTGCGCCAGGTGGCAGATGCATTCTTCTCGCTCTACTTCTATGACGGCTACGTACATCTGGCTGGCAACCTGTTTGCCTTGGCGCTCTTCTGCGCAGTGTTCTTTGTGCTCGCAGTGCTCGTGATGAGGAGGCAGCGCTATGCAAGTCTTTAAAACCGCCCTCAAAGTTGTTTTCAGGTCACCTGTCTATTTGCTGGTTTACATCGTCTTCTTTGGTCTGCTGGGCTTGGGGTTGGTGGTCTCCTTATCCAGTGCCCTCCCCTCTTTGCCGGATGAGGCTGTGCGCGAGGACCTGCTCCCCACAATGGCCATCATCGATCGCGATCAAAGCGCGGTTTCTGAGGGCATGGCGGGGTTTCTTGAAAAACAGACCACCCTCATTGCCCTCGATGACAACATCGAGGCTCTTCAGGATGCAACCGCAAAGAACCTCGTGAGCTATATCCTTATCATCCCGGAGGGCTTTGGTGAGGACTTTCTCAAGGCAGCGCGCAGCAACGAGACGTTACCCGTGATGGAATCGGTGGTGAGCATTGCCGAGGCTGATGGCATGCTCGTTGAATTGCTGGTCAACCGCTACCTTCAAGCGCTTCAAGTGAGCGCCGTCCTTTCGCCGGAGGCACCTACGGCTCAAGTGCTCGCCAGTGCTGCCGAGGCAGCCACGGTACGCGCGGAAGTCAATCTTGCACCGCTTGCAGAGGGTCCCTCGGCCACCCTGGGTGAGGTGTTCTACTTTCTCTGGATAGCCTACCCGCTTACCCTCGGCCTTATCGCTTTGACAGGCATGATATTCGCAACCTTCAGAGATGGGGAGCTCAGGCGCCGCAACCTCTCCTCCCCTATTTCTCCTACCAAGATGAATACTCAGGTAGCCCTGGGGAGTGTAACCCTGATACTCCTGGCCTGGGGATTTATGATGCTGCTTTCCTTGTTGCCGGTGGTTGACGGGCTGGGCTTGCTCTTAAGCGGTAGTCCCGTCTTCTTGCTTTTGGCGTTGGCTGCGCTGGTCTATGCCCTGGTACCGTTTAGCCTGGGTTTTTTGCTCAGTCAGTTTGGGCTCAAGGAAGCCGCCTTGAACGGAGCAGCTAACATCTTGAGCCTGTCGTTTAGCTTTCTCGGCGGTATCTTCATGGGAGGCGCTGCCTTTTTGGGAGAGACCATGCAGGTTATTGCACACGTCATCCCCACCTATTGGTACACGGAGGCTGTCTTCAGTTTGACGCAAGGCGGCTTGAGTGGCGCAGTGCTCTCGTCTTACTTTGCCAACTTGGGAGTAGTGGTGCTGTTTGCCGTGGCCTTCTTCTCGGTAGCCCTGCTGGTGGGGAGACGAAGCGCCCAGAGCTCCGATGCCGGCGGCAACACGGCTGCAGAGGCCGTGGTGTAGTGAGCTACTCCCTAACCTCAGGCATGAGGTCGGTGGCGATGGTTTCTAGTACGCGCTGAAAGGTTGCGAGGTCTTCTTTTGAGCAGGTTTCTTCGATGCGTCCTACCACCTTGCTTACGTAGACGCTGCTGAGTTTTGCGTACTCGTGGAAGCGCTCGGTGACAATCAGGCGGGACTCGCGTCTGTCCTCTTCCGAGCGCTCCTTGCGTAGATAGCCTTTTTTGATGAGGCTTTGTACTTTGTAGGTTGCGTTGGCTGTGGAGATGTTCAGGTATTTGGCAAACTCGCTCACGGTGGGGGCGTTCAGGGAATTGATGACCTCAATGCTATAGGTTTCAACAAGGGTAAGCGATGCCTCGCGTGATTCAAGCCGCTGAAAAACGCGCTTGTAGAAGTGCAGTTTAAAGTTATCGTATACGCTTTCAAAAGCTTTTTGTAATGACTGCGACACCTTACCACCCAATTCATTTGCCACACAAGCCGCGTGAATCAATTCACCTTGATTGCCTGCTGAATCCTGCGGTTGCCTGCCGTTTACTCTGTACTCGTAGATTCTACTACAGGAGGCAGGACAAATGAAATCTCGGCCTCGCAGACTGTTTTGCCGTTTACCGTGGCGCGGGCCTGGCCAAAGCCCATATCGCCCCAGCGTTTGGTGAGCTCGCACTTTAGTTCTAGTACGTCTCCCGGGCGCACCTGTGCGCGGAATTTTGCCTGCTTGATGCCGCTGAACAGGGCTATACGGCCCTCATTGCCGGGCTCGCTTAAAAGCGCGATGGCGCCGGTTTGCGCAAGCGCCTCAATGATGAGTACGCCGGGCATCACCGCGTGGGCGGGAAAATGACCTTGGAAAAACGGCTCATTTGCGGTCACGCACTTGCGTGCCTTGGCGCTTACGCCTGGCTCGTAGTGGCTCACGGAATCAATCAGAAGAAAGGGATAGCGGTGCGGAAGCAACTGCTCGATATCTTCAATGTTAAGCTCTGGCATAAGGACTTCCTTTCGTGTGTGCTTGGCAGGTCTTAGCGCTCAATGCGAGCCAAGACCAGGCTGGCATTGTGCCCGCCGAAACCAAAGGAGTTGGAGAGGGCTGCGCTGAGCTCTTCCCTGCGTCCTTCATTGGGCACTACATCGAGCGGGCATTCTGGGTCGGACACGCGATAATTGACAGTGGGAGGAATAAAGCCTTCATGGAGCGACATGGCGCACACCAGAGCCTCAACGGCTCCGGCAGCGCCCAGCAAATGCCCGGTCATCGACTTGGTTGAGCTCACGGGTATGGAACAGGGGGACGGGGTTGGTGTGGAACAGAGGGACGGGGTTGGTGTGGAACAGAGGGACGGGGTTGGTGTCCCACTTTTTGTTCCAAAAAGTGGTACACCACCCCCGTCCCTCTGTTCCACACCAACCCCGTCCCTCT
Source organism: Coriobacteriia bacterium (assembly GCA_009784425.1). Lineage (GTDB taxonomy): Bacteria > Actinomycetota > Coriobacteriia > Coriobacteriales > UBA8131 > WQXH01. The sequence goes on from WRBR01000119.1 coordinate 3,787, forward strand.
GTTCCACACCAACCCCGTCCCCCTGTTCCATACCCGTGAGCTCAACCAAGTCGATGACCGGGCATTTGC
>WRBR01000120.1 GCA_009784425.1 Coriobacteriia bacterium
ACAGACACCTGACCCTCTACAGACACCTGACCCTCTACAGACACCTGATCCTCTACAGACACCTGATCCTCTTCAGGCTCCTGACCCTCCTCAGACACCTGACTCTTTTCAAGCACCCGACACTTTTCAAACACCTGACACTTTTCAAACACCTGACTCTTTTCAAGCACCCAACACTTTACAGGTTCTCGACCCGTTTCAGGCACAGGGTTCGCCTCTGTTTCCTGACCCCTTTCATGTACAAGAGCCGCCTCTACTCCCAGATTATTCCCTAAAACACAGGACAGCGCAGCAAGCGTATCCATACCAGGTAGAGCTTCCTGATCCGTTGATGGCTGCAGAAGCTCAACCAAAACCCGGTCAAGAACCGCCTCCCCAACAGACATACGAGCTAGAGAACTCGCTCCACGCAGCGCCTCCTGCTTCGTCCAAACGCTTTGGCTTGGGCGCGGCATTCATCCTCGGCTTTCTGGGCGTTTTGGTGGGCGCTGTAATATCGGTGGGGGCGCTGTATATTTCTACCAACGGATTCAGTTTCTCCGGTACGGTAGACACCAGTACCATAGTAATCGATTCCTCCGGTGCCGACATAGACTTGCCGGTTGTTGTGGCAGCCAAGGTCACTCCCTCTGTTGTCAACATTGACGTCTTTGCTAACCCTCATAGCTTTATGCTCGATGACATCTTTGATGAGATATTTGGCGACAATGCCCTGGAACCTCAGCGAATGGGTCTTGGCTCCGGAGTCATACTCACCGAAGACGGCTTTATTCTCACCAATTTCCACGTGGTTGATGGAGGAGAGAAGTTCTTGGTGCGCCTTAACAACGAAGAGCTGGAGGCAGTTATAGTAGGCTCCGACCCCTCTAGTGACCTCGCGGTTATCAAGGTAGAAGCCCATGGGCTCACTCCCATAACCATCGGAGACTCCGAGGCGGTGAGCGTGGGAGAGTGGGTCATGGCGGTAGGCAGCCCGTTTGGTTTGGAGAAGTCGGTTTCTGTAGGCATTATCTCGGCCTTGTATCGCTCAACGGCAATGCAGTCGCAATCGGGCTTAAGTATCTTTGCCAACCTCATCCAAACCGATGCTGCCATTAATCCCGGAAACTCGGGCGGTGCCCTGGTTAATAGCCAAGGTGAGCTCATCGGCATCAATACGCTCATTAACACCACCTCTGGCTCCAGCGCCGGGGTGGGTTTTGCCGTGCCCAGCAACTTTGCCTATTCAGTTGCACAGCAGATTATGAGCGGCGAGGAGGTTGCTCATCCTTACCTCGGCATAATGCTCTTTACCGTTGACTCCTCAAACGCCCAGGAGCTGGGAGTGTACACACAAAGTGGCGCCTACATCGAGAGCGTCATGCCGGATTCGCCGGCAGAGAGAGCAGGCTTGCAACCCGGAGATGTCATCACTTCCATAGATAACCAAAACATCTCAACCTCTGCAGAGCTCATAATAGAAGTGCGCAGATATGAGATAGGACAAACGGTTTCTCTGGTTGTTAATCGTGAAGGTCAAACGCACAAGATTGAGGTAGTGCTCGGATCAACTGCCGGCTAATGTGATAAAATCCTCAAGCGATGAAGTAGGGCCCATAGCTCAACGGTGGAGCAGGGGACTCATAATCCCTTGGTTGCAGGTTCGAATCCTGCTGGGCCCACCACGTCGCGGCAAACTACGCTAAGCTCCATTTCTGCCAAGGGCGCAGAAATTCCGCCCGCTCCGTTGCCGCTCCTTTTCCCCAAAAATCAGAGAGCAATTTTTGGGGGCCCCATTTTAAAAAACTACGCTCAGCTCCTTTTCCAAAGTAGCAAGCATAGAGCCTGTTTACCCTGCAATCAATGATACAGAGCTCTGTGAGTGCTTTGTGGTATTATACATAGCGTTTCACCCGCTCTTATCAGGTAAAGGTCAACAGGGGCGCTATGAATTTCACCTTGCTAGGAATACTCGTGCCAGTAGCTATCTTTGTGGTGGGCTCGCTTATTGCTGTATTCATCAGCAAGGGCAAGAGTCAAAGAGAGGCTATTGGGGCTGCTTTTGCTACTTTGTTAGTAATCTGGCTCCTCTACATCCTGGTTGCTGTTGTACCGGGACAGCCTGGCGCTGCACCATTTTTTGGAGTAGCGAGCTTTATCTTTCCTCTGGCTGTTTATTTCATACTCATGCATTTTGCCCTCAGAAGAGAAGCAGCTCAGGCAGATCTTGCAACTCACGGCGGTGTATTGCCTCTGGATGAGGTATTTGAGATGCCTCTAGAATACCTGGAGGCCAGTCAGTCCATGCGAGACGTGCAACCCCAAAAACGCTTTAGCTTCAGGGACAAGAAGGCCGATGTTTTAGAGCCTGCACCCGCTGACGATCTACCGTTTGATGAGCCCTCTGATTCGGGGTTTGCTTTTCGCAAAATGCTCAGTAAACCTGATTATCCTGATGATCGATTGGAGATGGATCAAGCAGATATGAGAAAACAACCACCCAGTGAACAGATTCCCTACGATCTTGATTTTCGTTCTGAGGAATCCCTTGATGAGCGTAAAGATTCGCTTGCAGCTGATGAAACTGTTTTGTTTGAGCAACTGAGCTCAAGCTTGCCAGAAGAAAAGATTATCACTGCGCCTATCAAGAAGGTGGTCATTGAGCCAGCGATGGTTGAAGAAGAGGAGTCAATAGGCGAGGTTCTCTTTGACACAACACGAGGCGTTGTACCTGACGTTACACGAAGCGTTATGCCTGACGCTGCAAGAAGTGTTGTACCTGACGCTGCAAAAAGTGTTGTGCCTGAACCTACAAGGCGCGCTATCCCCGAATACACAAAACGAGTTGTGCCAGAGCCAAAACGACGCCCTGCGTCAGATATTGCACAACCGGTAGTTCCCAAGCCGGCAGTAGAGCCTAAGCCGGTTGTTGTTACTCCAGAGCTGGTAATTGCTGCGCCTGAGCCCGTAATTGCTGCGCCGGTTCAGCCAGAGCCCGTCTCTGCTTCTGTAAGCTACGCAAGCTGCTGCGAAAAGGCTGCTGCTATGGCCAGCCGCGGCCTCTGGCCAATGTCCGCAGTACTCTATGAAGAGAGCTCGGTTCTCACTGACTCACCTGAAGAGAGGATTCGCTCAACGTTTGACGCGATGACCTCCTACACCAAGGCAAACAAGATGGGCGACGTGAGAAGGTTGGTTGAATTAATGATTCAAGAACCCGATTTAAGCCCTACCCATAAGATAAAACTACAGGCTATTTCAAAGATGCTCAAATGACCAACGACCACATGACAGACTCAAAAGAAACAACGTTCTTAATGAGGTATTTTCCTCAGGGGACTTTGATAGTTGCCCCTTTGCTCATCCTCTGCTCATTGGTGATGAGTGGCTATATGTTTCTCGGAAACTTGATGCCACCGGATTCAAGCCAGCAACAAATAGCAATTGAATACCATCAAAGTAACCAATCTTCCGGTCAGTCAAACGAAGGTGGGGCATCATCCGGTGTTGGCACCGAACTTGATGATGTAGTGGTCATTGCCCAAAACACTGCGGTATCAACCAGCACAGACACAGGTCGGGTAGAAAACCTCAGGCTCGCAACCCAGGCCATTGACGGTATTGTCATTGAGCCGGGCGAAACGTTCTCATTCAATGAGGTAGTGGGGGATGTAGAAAACGACTCGCGTTATCGCCCTGCGCCAATGGTGTTGGATAGCGAAACTGACTATATCCGCGGCGGGGGAGTGAGCCAGGTATCTTCGGCCCTCTATGTTGCCGCTCTCTCCACCAATCTTGTTATCGAAGAACGTCACCCTCATCCCACCAATGTGGATTTTGCCCAAACCG
>WRBR01000121.1 GCA_009784425.1 Coriobacteriia bacterium
ACGCTCTGGCCCTTCATCACCAAGGCAATTGATGAAGCCTGTGCCACGGCTAGCGCCTTCCTCACCGTAGAGCTCAACACTGGGCAAATGGTCGATGACGTTAAACTTGCGGTTGCCGGAAGGCACCCGGTAAGTTTCTTTGGGCATGCCGGCGGCGTAATCCCCACGCCCGACGAGGTTTTTAACGCAATCAAAAAGGCTTACGCCGGCGAGCAGTTCCACATCTTGCCCTACCAAAGCAAGCTGGGAGAGGGTGATTAAGATGCCAGCAGAAAAAAATCCTGTATTGTTTGAACGCACCACGGCGCTCACCAACAGATCGAATAGTTACTGCCCGGGTTGCCTTCATGGAATAGCACAGCGCCTGGTTGCTGAGAGCCTGGATAAACTGGGGCTCGTTGAAACGGCGGTTGGTGTGTCACCCGTGGGCTGTGCGGTTATTGCCTATGAGTTCTATAACTGTGACATGGTTCAAGCTGCCCACGGACGTGCGCCGGCTGTTGCTACCGGTCTCAAGCGTACCTGCCCCGATAACACCGTCTTTACCTATCAAGGTGACGGCGACCTGGCGGCCATCGGCATGGCCGAAACAGTGCATGCTGCCACCCGCGGAGAGAATATCACGGTAATCTTCATCAACAACGCTATCTACGGCATGACCGGCGGCCAGATGGCTCCTACCACCCTGCCGGGCCAGGTCACACAGACCTCGCCATTTGGACGCGACGTGCATGCGGCCGGCAATCCCATCAGGGTCTGCGAGATGCTCTCAAGCCTAGATGGCGTGGCTCTGGCGCAACGCGTTTCGGTTGATACCCCTTCAAACGTGCGCAAGGCTGCCAAGGCCATACGCAAGGCCTTTGAGTATCAAACTGAAGGCCTGGGCTTTACCCTGGTGGAGATACTCACCACCTGCCCAACCAACTGGGGCCAAACACCGCAGAGCGCCCTCGGGTGGCTGCAGGAGAATCTGATTCCGTATTACCCCCTGGGCGTGTACAGAGACATCAAGGCGGGTGAGTAAGGTGACTGTGGAGACGGTAATGAAACAAGACGCCCCAAATGCAACCGGGATAAAGGAACTCAAGATACTACTGGCCGGTTTTGGCGGCCAGGGAATACTCTTTGCGGGCAAGGTTATTGCGTATGCAGGGCTCATGGATGGACACGAGGTAAGCTGGATGCCCAGCTACGGGCCCGAGATGCGCGGTGGCGCGGCTAACTGCTCCGTGATCATTTCTGACATTCCCATTGGCTCGCCGCTTGCCACCGAGCCAGACGTGCTGATAGCCCTCAACGTGCCTTCGTATGAGAGCTTTGTTAACAGGGTCAAACCCGGCGGGCTTGTGTTGATTGACAAAACCATCGTTGATGTCTGCCCCTTGCGCACTGACATTCAATTTGTAGGCATTGAGGCTACGCGCCTCGCTGAGAATAGCGGCCTTAAGGGCCTGGCAAATGTGGTGGCCATTGGCAAGCTGTTGCAGCTTACCGGCTTTAGCACCTTGGCCCAGGTAGAAAAGGCCATCGATAAGAGTATTACCTCAAAGTACATTGACAAGGCTGCGAGCAATAAGAAGGCGTTGTCCCTGGGTTTTGAGCACGTTTCTGATGATGACTGCGCTCACTAAAGGCGCTTGAGTAGATTCCCACGGCAGCTGCCGGCGTGACAAAGGCGAATTATGTCTGATACGGAACAACATTGCAAAAAGATTAAGACGGAGCTCAAGGAACTCGGCCAGCGTTTGGGCGGACTCCGCGACGCCTGCGGTTATGAGCGCGAGGAGTTTGCCGAAAAGCTCGGCATCAGCCTCGAGACTCTGACTGCTTATGAGGATACGGGCTTTGACATCCCCATCAGCGTTTTAATGCAGGCTGCGCGCATCTGCCAGGTGGATATGGCGGTGCTGTTGACGGGTTCAAGCACCCACCTCAACACCTATCAGGTGGTGCGAGCAGGGGAGGGGCGCATCGTTGACCGCTTCCCCGGCTATCACTTTGAAGACCTGGCCTATAACTATCACAACAAGGTTATGCAGCCTTTATTGGTTACTCTGGAGACCGCCGATGAGCCCGCCAAGCTGGTGACTCATGGGGGTCAGGAGTTCAATTACGTCGTCGCCGGTAAGGTCATACTGGTGTTCGAGGACAAGGAGATCGAGCTGGATGTGGGAGACAGCGTGTACTTTAACCCACAGATACCGCACGGGCAACGTTGCGGTTCCAGCACAAGCGCGGTATTTGTCACGATTATCACCGACTAACCAATGACCGCTCGATTTCTGAGGACCACACCATGAATCACATTTTGAAGAAATACTGCCCCCGTATTGAGTTTGACTCTTACGAGGACTTCTATGCCAATTTTCAAATAAACGTGCCGGATGATTTCAACTTTGCCTACGACGTGGTAGACGAATGGGCAGCCGTTGAGCCGGGGAAGCTTGCCCTGGTTTGGTGCGATGACAAGGGCGATGAGAAGACTCTGACGTTCTCAGAGATCTCCGTGCTCTCAAAGCGCTTTGCCAATGTACTTGTCTCTCTAGGCATAGGCAAGGGCGACGTAGTTATGCTCATGCTGCGCCAACGCTGGGAGTACTGGGTGACAGCGGTTGCGCTGCACCGCTTGGGAGCCATTCTCATACCCGCCGTCTCGCAGCTCACCTCCAAGGACATTGTCTATCGAATCAACAGCGCAGAAGTCAAGGCGCTCATTGCTCTGGAAGACGAGTACGTCTTCTCCCAGGTAGAGACCGCTCTGCCCGACTGCCCAACCCTCAAAACCCTGATAAGTGTTGAACCTGTCATCCTGAGCGAGCGAAGCGAGCCGAAGGGGCCAGTCAACGAATCTCCAGCACCCGTTACTCCAAGCAAGCACACAAACTCCCCCTGGCTCTCCTGGGCCGCCCTCGTAGAAGAAGCAAGCGAAGAGTGGCAGCGCCCCGCCGGCGCAGCTGCAACCACCAGCAAAGACCTCATGCTCATCTACTTCACCAGCGGTACCACCGGCTACGCCAAGATGTGCTGCCACAACTTTGCCCACCCGCTGGGGCACATCCTCACTGCCAAGTACTGGCAACAGGTACAAGAAAACAAACTGCACTGCTCGGTCACCGACACCGGCTGGGCCAAGTTCGGCTGGGGCAAGATCTACGGACAATGGATAGCCGGCGCCACCGTCTTTGCCTACGACACCATTAAGTTTGACCCTAAGAAGCTCTTGGAGCTCATCGAAAAATACCGCATCACCACGTTTTGTGTGCCGCCCACCATGTATCGCTTTATGCTGCAGGAGGATATCGCCGCATTTGACCTTTCCTCGGTTGACACCTTTGCCACAGCAGGAGAGCCCCTCAACGCCGAGGTAACCCTCAAGTGGCAGGCGGCCACGGGCAAGCGTATCCGCGAGGGTTTTGGTCAAAGTGAAGGCCCCGTGCTGCTTGCAACCTTCCCCTGGCTTGAGCCTAAGCCTGGCTCAATGGGAAAGCCCTCGCCTCTCATGAACATCAAGCTCCTTGATGCTAATTTCCTCGAGGTGCCAGAAGGTGACGAAGGCAACATCTGCGTAAGTGGTCTTAAAGAAAACTACCCGCCCGGACTCTTTGTTGGCTATTATCGCGACGAGGAGCGTACACGGGCTTCTGTCGGCGGAGATTTCTACAACCTGCACGACGTTGCCTGGCGCGACAACGATGGTTATTACACCTTC
>WRBR01000122.1 GCA_009784425.1 Coriobacteriia bacterium
AAAAAGTGGAAAAAGAAACCCTCTTCATTTGGCGTGAGCGGTGCCGATGCCGCCCGAACTATGCTTAATAACGCTGGACTAAACGGCGTGGCCATCGTAGAGATTCCCGGCACACTTACTGACCACTACGATCCGCGCACCAATGTGGTGAGCCTTTCGGGTGATGTCTTTCATGGACGCACTGTCTCTGCCGTTGCCATTGCCTGTCATGAAAGCGGACACGCCGTGCAGCATGCCCGTGAATACGCACCTGCCAAAGTGAGAGGTGCCCTTGTTCCGGTGGTGAGCCTTTCTTCAAACCTGTGGGTTTTTGTGCTGATTGCTGGAATCATCCTTTCGATGGCGGGCTTAGTTTATGCTGCCATAGCCATGTTTGGCGCAGTTTTACTCTTTCAACTCGTTACCCTGCCGGTGGAGTTTGATGCATCAAAGCGTGCCCTGGCGTTTGTCAAAGGCAGTGGTTGGATGACTCAGCAAGAGATAGGCGGAGCCAAAACCGTTCTTCGTGCGGCGGCCTTTACCTATGTAGCTGCTGCCCTAGCTTCAATCCTGCAACTGCTTTACCTCCTGGGTCGCAGATAGGCTGATGAATCAGGAGTACTCCTTATTCGACACTCCGGTGGCCAGCACTGAGCCGCTGAGTGTTTCGGACGCATTGGCTCTGGCCAAGCAGACCCTGGAACAAATTACTCTATCCATAGTGGGAGAGATTTCTGACCTCTCAGATAATCCACGCTACAAGGCGGTGTACTTTACGCTTGCTGACCAAGGTTCGGCCTTGCCCTGCCTTATGTGGCGGAGTGCTTTTGATCGCCTGGGCGTGCAGCTGAAAAGTGGTATGCAGGTAGAGGTGCAAGGGCGCTTCAGCCTCTACAGCGCCAAGGGTCGCATGCAGTTTGATGTGCGTGAGCTTACCTTGGCAGGTGAAGGACGCCTGCGCGCACAGGTTGCCCAACTGGCTGCCAAGCTTAAGGCTCAGGGTCTCATGGATGAGGCGCGCAAGCTCGCTATTCCGGCTATTCCTGAGAACATTGCTTTGGTGACCTCACCCCGCGGCAAGGCTGTACACGATGTTCTGCGCACGCTTCATAGGCGTTTTCCGCTGGCTAAGGTTCTGCTCTTTGGCGTGGGCGTTGAGGGTAAGGGGGCGGCAGAAGGCCTGAGCACCGCACTCAGGGCAGCCGACTCTTCAGAGGCTGAGGTCATTTTGCTGGTACGCGGCGGCGGCTCCTATGAAGACCTCATGCCGTTTAACGACGAGCAGCTCGCCCTTACCATCGCCTTGCTCAGGAAACCCGTTATAACCGGCATTGGCCACGAGCCGGATACCTCAATCGCAGACATGGTAGCAAGCCTCAGGGCCTCTACCCCAACCGCCGCAGCCGAAGCCGCTGCGCCAGACCAGCAGGAGCTGCAGAGCAAGCTCACCGCGCGAGAGTCCTCGCTAAAAGCGCTGCAAATCAGGTATGTTGAACGCTGCAGGCACGATGTATTCGCCCTCCAGCGCACCGCGCCGTTTTCGCAGGAGGGCTTCTTGATTGGGCAAAGCGCCCTCGGTCTTGAGCAAACTGCACTCCGCTTGGATAACGCCATCCCTACCGGCCTTGCAACAGCCCAGGCAGCTATAAAGGAGGCTACGCAGCGCCTACGCGCAGCAAAGACAAGCCTCCTGACCGAGCGTAAAAACTCAAACAAGCATCTGCAGCACTCATTGATGCAAAGGGGTAGCAGCTTCACCACCATCTACGAGAGGATACTTGCCACGGCAGCAGCCAGCATGGAGAGTCTCTCGCCCTTGGCGGTACTCAAACGAGGCTACGCACTCAGCTACGATGAACAAAACCGACTGTTGCGCTCGGTTGACGAGATAACACCCGGCAAGCACATTCGCGTAAGACTGGCAGACGGCAGCATACATGCCCAAGTAACAGCACAAGAGAAAGAGGGCCAAGCGTGAGCACAGAAGGCATCAAGTACCCGGCAAAGGCAGACGAGCTCAGCTTCAAAGAAGCACAAGATGAGCTTGAAACAATAGTCAGGGCGCTGGAATCTGGTACTCTGGAACTGGAAGAAAGCCTCGAGCTCTATGAGCGCGGCGTTGCGCTGCTCAAGAGCCTTAAAACCCGATTGACTGCCGCTGAGCAGAAGATAGAAGTTTTGATGGGTGAGCTTGAGCCTGAAACCGATTAAAATACTTACATTCAAAGGCACGGAATTAAATACCCACAGAGGAAATTCCACAGGGAAGAGGCAACATGGACGATTGCATTTTTTGTAAGCTCGTAGCTGGCGAAGTCCCCGCTACCGTCATTTACGAAGATGACGATGTCATAGCCTTTGATGATGTCAATCCGCAGACTCCGGTGCATACCCTCATCATCCCCAAAGAGCACTACCACAGCCTCTCCGATGATGTTCCTCCCGAGATTCTGGGCAAGCTCTTTTCCAAGGTGCCCACGGTAGCAAAGCTCAAGGGTGTAGAAGAAAGCGGTTATCGCATCATATCCAACAAAGGCACGGATGGAAGGCAAACGGTCTTTCATCTCCACATACACATACTAGGCGGCACCACCATGCCCATCGGCATGGGGCCAGCGGATTAGAGAGAAGAGTGAAGAGAGAAGAGTTAAGAGTGGAACAGGGGGACGGGGTTAGTGTTCCAATTTGACCTTGGTCAAATTGGAACACTAACCCCGTCCCCCTGTTCCACCGGGCCCCGTCCCTCCTGTACCATTAACCGCACGTTAAGTATAAGTTTTAGGTAACTCGAGTAAACAAAAGGAGAAAACATGAACGTTCTGGTATTAAATGCAGGGTCTTCGTCACTGAGGTATCAATTCATCAATATGGACACCAAGGAGGTTGTGGCCAAGGGTCTTTGTGAGCGCGTGGGCACCGACACCGGCGTACACAATTACGAGCTTGGCGGCGTTGAGATGGTAGACGAGCTTGCCTTGCCCAGCCACCGCGAGGCAGTTGCTGCGGTGTTGGCTGCCCTCACTAACACAAGTTACGGTGTGGTTGGTTCCCTTGACGAGATTCACGCTATTGGTCACAGAGTGGTGCATGGTGGAGATTACTTCACGCAATCGTCAATCATTACCGACGAAGTAGTGCAACGCATAGAGGAGTGCGTGGCCCTGGCACCTCTGCATAACCCGGCCGCCTTAGCAGGCATCCGCGCCTGCCTCGAGCTCATGCCCAACACCCCGCAGGTGGCTGTTTTTGATACCGCATTCCATCAAACCATGCCTGCCAAGGCATATCGCTATCCTCTGCCTAACAAGTTTTACGAGGAATTCAAGATCCGCCGTTACGGCTTCCACGGCACCAGCCACCGTTACGTGGCCCAGCGCGCCGCTGATTTCTTGGACGTGCCGCTTGAAGACCTCAGGATTATTGTCTGCCACCTCGGCAACGGCTGCTCAGTAGCCGCCATTAACGGCGGCAAGTCCGTGGACACCTCTATGGGCTTTACGCCGCTTGACGGACTCATGATGGGCACCCGCACCGGCAGCATCGACCCTGCCATCCTGCTCTATCTCATTGAGGATAAGGGCATGAGTGCCTCAGAGGTCAACACCATAGTGAACAAGAAAAGTGGATTGCTCGGCATCTCCGGAGTCTCAAACGACCTGCGCGACGTAATCGCCCTCGCGGAAGGCGGCGATGAGAATGCGCAGCTCGCAATGGACATGTACGCCTACT
>WRBR01000123.1 GCA_009784425.1 Coriobacteriia bacterium
CCCAGCCCGCGCTCGTATGAGCTCAAGGTCAATCGCAAAGAGGTCAAGCTGGCCATGAAGAGTGCGCTCTCAGCCAAGCTGGCCGACGGCGAGCTCAAGGTCATTGATGATCTTGAATTTGAGAAGCCTTCAACCAAAGAGGCCGTTGCCACACTCAAGGCGCTGGAGATTGAAGGTCGCGTAACCATCGTGCTGCCTGACAACAACGTCAACGCCTTTCTCTCCTTTAGAAACATTCCCCGCGTGCGCGTGATTGCCGTGTCTGAGTCAAACACTCGTGACTTTCTTGACAACGCCACGCTTTTGTTCACCAGTGCATCTCTCAAGCGCATCGAGGAGGTGCTCGTATAATGAAGGATCCGCGTCAGGTCATCATACGCCCGATAATCACGGAGCGTTCCTATGATCTTCTTAACGACAATCGCTATACCTTTGAAGTGGCCAAGACGGCCAACAAAATAGAGATACGCGATGCCATTGAAGCCATCTTCGATGTCAACGTGCTCAACGTCAACACCATGAGCGTCAAGGCCAAGCCCAAACGCGTACGTTATGCCAAAGGCAAAACCCGCACCTGGAAAAAAGCCATCGTAACGCTGGTTGAAGGCGAAACCATAGAAGCGTTTGGAGTGTAAACATGCCGGTTAAACAGTACAAACCTACGAGTCCCGGACGCCGCTTTCAGAGCGTTTCGGACTTTAGTGAAATCACCTCAACAACTCCTGAGAAGTCACTGCTGCGTCCGCTGCCGCGCAAGGCAGGCCGTAACAACTACGGACGCATCACCACGCGTCATCAGGGCGGTGGCCACAAGCGCAAGTATCGCATCATCGATTTTAAGCGCACCAAGGACGGTATCCCCGCCAAGGTTGCCACGGTTGAGTATGACCCCAACCGCTCGGCTCGCATTGCACTGCTGCATTATGCCGACGGCGCCAAGGCCTACATCCTGCACCCCCGCGGCCTCAAGGTGGGAGATGTTATCACCTCCGGCCCCGAGAGCGACATCAAGCCCGGCTGCTGCCTGCAGCTCAAGGATATCCCGGTGGGTACGCTGGTGCACGCAGTAGAGTTGCAGCCCGGCAAGGGCGCGGCTTTGGCCCGCAGCGCCGGCTCCTCCATTCAGCTGATGGGTAAAGAAGGCAAGTACGCCATCTTGCGTATGCCCTCGCACGAGATGCGCCGCGTGCTCTCCACCTGCCGCGCAACGGTAGGAGAGGTAGGCAACGCCGAGCACTCCAATATCAAGATCGGCAAGGCTGGTCGTAACCGCTGGCTGGGCAAGCGCCCGTCCGTACGCGGTACGGTCATGAACCCTGTAGACCACCCGCATGGCGGTGGCGAAGGCAAAAACAAGTCCGCCGGTCGTCATCCGGTAACCCCGTGGGGTGTGCCCACCAAAGGCCACCGCACGCGCAATAAGAAGAAAGCATCAAGCAGACTCATCATCAGAAGACGCAAGAAATAGCGAGAGAGAGTGAAATGAGTAGAAGTTTAAAAAAAGGTCCGTACGTAGAGCCCCGGTTGTTGGATCGCATCAACAAGCTGAATGATGCCGGCGACAAGCAGGTTGTAAAGACCTGGAGCAGGGCATCCACCATCTTTCCTGAGATGGTGGGACACACCATAGCCGTGCACGACGGACGTAAGCATGTAGCCGTCTACATCACCGAATCCATGGTGGGACACAAACTCGGCGAGTTTGCCGTGACCCGTACCTTCCGTGGCCATGCTGGCGACAAGAAAGGCAAGAAGTAATGGAAGCAAGAGCACAGGCCCGCTATGTGCGGGTGTCGCCGCGTAAGGCGCGAATGGTCTTGAATATGATCAGAGGACAAGAGGTAGAGCGCGCTCGCGAGATACTGGAGTTTTCTGACCGCAACATCTCGGAGGTTATTGAGAAGTGCCTCAACAGCGCCGTGGCTAATGCCGAGCGCGAGGGCGTTAAGGCGGTCAATCTGGTTGTTCGCAAGACCTACGCCGACGAAGGCCCCACCATGAAACGCTACCGGCCGCGCTCAAAGGGTATGGCACATCCCATACTCAAGCGCACGAGCCATATCACCGTGATCGTTGGAACCCGAGAGGAGGCTGAATAATGGGTCAGAAAGTCTACCCCACGGGTTTTCGCCTGGGCATTACCGAGAATTGGCGTAGCCGCTGGTATGCCGAGAAGGAGTATGCAGCCAATCTGGAAAATGACCTGGCGCTCCGCAAGTTTCTCGAGAAACGCCTTGAGCGCGCCGCCGTCTCAAAGATTGAGATTGAGCGTGCAGGCGACAAGATAAAGGTGGTCATCACCACGGCCCGCCCCGGCATTGTCATAGGCAAAAAGGGCTCCGAGATTGATGAGCTCCGCAAAGAACTTGACGAGATAGCCAACGGACACTGTGCCGTGGACGTCATAGAGGTCAAGCGTCCTGAACTGGACGCCGTTCTCATAGCCCAAAGCGTTGCCGAGCAGCTTGAGGGCCGTGTGGCCTTCCGTCGCGCCATGCGCAAGGCGGTGCAGAGCGCTCGCAAGAGTGGTGCCAAGGGCATCAGAGTGCAATGCTCCGGCCGCCTCGGCGGTGCCGAGATGAGCAGGCGTGAGTGGTATCGCGAGGGCCGCGTGCCCCTGCACACACTCCGCGCCAAGATCGACTACGGCTTTGCCACCGCAGCCACCACTATGGGCTCCATCGGCGTTAAGGTTTGGGTCTACCACGGCGAGAAATTGCCGGGACAACCCACTCCCGAGCCGGCCCTTGAGGGTTCCTCTCGTCCGCAGCGTCCCCGCCGCAATGAAGGAGGGAGAAGGTAATGCTTATTCCAAAGCGCGTTAAGCACCGCAAGGTGCAGCGCGGTTCCATGAAAGGTAAGGCCAAGGGAGGCACCACCTTAAACCACGGCGAGTACGGCATTCAGGCGCTGCAGGCGCACTGGATCACCAACCGCCAGATTGAGGCTGCCCGTGTTGCCATGACCCGTCACATGAAGCGTGGTGGTAGGGTTTGGATCAACATCTTCCCCGATAAGCCCATCACCAAAAAACCCGCCGAGACCCGCATGGGCTCTGGTAAAGGTAATCCCGAAGAGTGGGTAGCAGTAGTCAAGCCTGGTCGCATCATGTTTGAAATTGCCGATGTTGACCGTGAGATAGCGGTAGCGGCTCTGAACAGGGCCATCCAAAAGCTGCCGATTAAGTGCAAGATCGTGACCCGCGAGAACCAAGACGTGGAGGCATGAGATGAAAGCTAAAGAAATCAGAGAACTCTCAAACGACGATTTACAGATTCAGCTCAAAGACGGCAGGTCTGAGTTGTTCAACCTGAGATTTCAGATGGCCACCAGCCAACTGGATAACACCGACCGTATCCGTCAGGTAAAGAAGCATACCGCACGCGTTCTCACTGAGATTCGCAGTCGCGAGCTCGGCATTGCAAAGGTAGGTTAGAAGCAACATGACAATAGCAGCAGAGCGTAACAAGCGAAAAGTGCGCCAGGGCGTTGTGGTATCAGCCGCAGGCGACAAGACCTGCGTAGTGCAGATTAACACGCGCAAGGCACACCCCGTGTACGGCAAGATGGTGACCCGATCCACTCGCTACCATGCCCATGACGAGAACAATGAGACTCGCGTAGGCGACGTAGTGCAGATCATGGAGACGCGCCCCATCTCAAATCTCAAGAGATGGCGCCTCACCGAGATCATCGAGAAA
>WRBR01000124.1 GCA_009784425.1 Coriobacteriia bacterium
GGCGGGCCTGCGGCGTCTACCGATACCGCGGGAGTTGATGACGATGATGACGAGGAGGCCTCTCGGGCGGACAGCGGCGGCGGGGGCTCGGCTAGCGGCAGCTCGGGCGGGATCGGCAGCTCTGGCAGCGGCAACGCGGGCGGCAGCGGCAACTCAGCCGACACGAGCGCGAGCTCAGGCTCAGGCGGCTCAGGCACAAGCGCCTACGAAGAAGGCACCATCCGAGAAGTGCAGCTCGTCTCCACGATGTTTGACACTGTGCAGCAAAACGACCTCAGCGCTCTCAAGAAATTCCTCGAGAGCCCTGAAAGCCGCATTCGCGACTACGTCAACACCATTCAGTACGAATACGACGTAACTCCCCAGATTTACCTCCCCCAAACTAACCCGGAGACCCACCAGGTGCATCCGGACAGCAGCTTCACCGCCCTGGGCATGGGAAGCGGCATGACCAGCAGCTCCATCATGAGCATGGGCATGAGCACCAACGTGTTTCATGAGCTGCTCACCGACATCAGCATTTACAGCGACCAGTACGAGGTGCTGGCCGGCGATTGGCCCCAGGAATCCGGCGACATTCTCCTGGTGCTGGGCAATAACAACCGCATCAGCGACTACCTGCTCTACCCTATGGGCCTGCGCGACTACCGCGACCTTAACCGCATGGTGGAGGCCTTCATCAACGAGGAGCCGGTGGAAACCTCCAGCGCGCGCCTCACCTTTACCTACGCAGACATCATGGACGTCAGCTTTAAGCTGGTCTATAACTCCGACTATTACCGCTGGGACGAGACCTACGAGGTATGGGTTGACCACCGCGATGACGAGGAGTACGAGAAGAAGCTGGTTGAAAACGGCAAGCCCCTGCGCATCTGCGGCATTGTCACGGCGCTTGATCACACGCAAAACATGGTGCTTTCGCCGGGTCTGTATTACACCTCGGCCCTGGTTGAAGACATTGTGAATCACTCCGCCGCAAGCGAGGTTACTAAGTATCAGCTCGCGCGGCCCAATCTCAATATCTTCACTAATAAGACCTTTTTGGAGGAGGCAAACGACAATTCCTCCCGTGAATTTGACATGAGCAACCTCTTTGAGATTGACGAAGAGGCACTCACCAGCGCATTTGACGTGGATATGTCGGGCCTGAGTAACCTGGATTTTGGGGGCATTCTTGACCCCGGTGCCGTCATGGGTGCCATGCCGGAGATGGACATGGGCGGCGCGCTTGCCGGCATTGGCATTGACGGGATAAACATCGACCCGTCCGTGCAGGCGGCCATTCAGATGGCCATGATGCAGATGCTCGGCGCTCTCTTCAACGACCTCTCGGCGGGATACATTGCCTGGATTGTTGTGCAGGACCCTCCCGTTTTGCCTTCTGACCCCGGCTTTAGCTTTGCTGACTTCATGATGACGCCCGAGGCGCAGGCCATCATCGACGGCTACCTTTATATTGTGATGAACGACCCGCTTATTGCGGGCGCTATGGGGTCGGTTATGGAGCAGTTTCAGGCGCAGATAACTACGGCGCTCTCCGGCTATATGCAGGGCTACATGATTACGCTGCTCACCATTATGTCACAGCAGATTGCCGCGAATATGTCTTACGCTATGTCGAGCCTCGCGGATAATATGGCCAGCGCCATGAACATCAGTCCCGATACCTTTATGAACGCCTTTCAGTTTAATCTGGACGAGGCTGAGCTCACGGCTCTCATGCTCTCAATGATGAGCAGGCAGGAGACCTCCCTCGACAACAACCTGCGCCGCCTCGGTTACGCTGATTTTGACAAGCCTAACGGCATTTCGCTCTACCCCTTTGACTTTGAGGGCAAGCAGGAGATTCTCAACATTTTGGACGACTACAACGCGCGCATGGAAGCCGCCGGCAAGGATGAGCAGGTCATCACGTATACCGACATCGTGGGAACCTTGATGCGTTCCGTGACCTCGATTATCGACATGATCTCTATGGTGCTGGTGGCTTTTGTGGCTATTTCTTTGGTGGTGTCGTCCATCATGATTGGCGTGATCACCTACATTTCGGTGCTTGAACGCAAGAAGGAGATTGGCATCTTGCGCTCCGTAGGCGCCAGCAAGGGAGACATTGCCAACGTCTTCAACGCCGAAACCTTGATTGTGGGCTTTGTTGCGGGGGTGATGGGGATTGCCATTGTATTGGCGCTCTCTCTACCCGTCAATGCTATCATTATGCAAAATTTCAGCATACCCAACCTGGTGCTGCTGCCGTGGATGGCCGGGCTTATCCTGGTGGGAGTAAGCTGCTTCCTCACCTTTGTAGCCGGCCTACTCCCCTCAAGCGCCGCCAGCCGCAAAGACCCGGTAGAGGCCCTACGCTCGGAGTAAGCCACTTGTCATCCTGAGCGGAGCGCGCAGCGCGCAGCCGAAGGACCTAGTCAGTGAACTCGCTGCCTGGGTCCTTCGACTTCGCGGCAAAGAACGCCGCTTCGCTCAGGTTGGAACAGGGGACGGGGTTAGTGTTCCAATTTGACCTTGGTCAAATTGGAACACTAACCCCGTCCCCTGTTCCAACCCCGTCCCCATAGACACATTCCCCGATATTGAGGTTACGAACCGGGTACTTCGTGTTATCATGACAGCACTGTATTCACGTAAGAGAGGTGCAAAACATGTCCAAGGTAACGGCATTAACTTCCAAGGAATTTGACTCCGCAATTAACGATACTGACAAACCGGTGCTCGTGGATTTTTGGGCAACTTGGTGTGGCCCCTGCAAAATATTGGCTCCTGTGCTCGATGAGATTGCAGAAGAGTACGCCGATAAGCTGGTTGTCTATAAGGTAGACATTGACACCGAGCCCGATCTTGTTTCAAAGTACCGGCTGATGTCTGTTCCCATCGTCATCCTTTTTGTCAACGGCGAGCCGGTGGCCCAAAGCCTGGGCGCAGTGCCAAAGGAAGAGCTCGTCAGGCACTTTGCTGACTACATTTAACGGCTTTTGGAGTACCTATGTGTACCGATGGAGTAAACGCTCTTCAGCTGAGTGGCACAGTTGAGCAGATAGACGAGGCGGTGGCGCTTTGCCGCCGCTGGACGCATCGCGCTTATCACAGCGCGGCTGATGCTCAGTTTGCCAAGACGGCGGCCTCGCTTGAGGCGGCGCAGGGTCTGCTTGACCAGGTGCGCGCCCTGCTCGATGAGGCCGGAGAGCTGGTTGAAAAGGAAGCCCAGGCAGCAGACGCTGTCACAATCAAGGCGGTTTAAAACCTCATGAGTGAGCTCGTACGCTTTTCTGTGGCCATGCCCGTGGAGCTGCTTATGCAGTTTGACGAGTTGGTCGCACGCCGTGGTTTGGCTAAAAACCGCTCCGAGGTCATCCGCGATTTGGTGCGCGAGACCCTCGTGGCCGAGGAGTGGGATGACCCGCACGCTGAGATTGTAGGAACTCTCAGCATTGTGTACTCGCACCACGCGGGCGACCTGCAAAACAAGCTGGACCACATCCAGCACAACCACCACGATAAGATAATCTCCTCAATGCACGTGCACCTCGACGCACACAACTGCCTCGAGGTCATCGTGATGCGCGGCCAAAGCCGCCTCATCCGCGTGCTCGCCGAGTCAATCCTCGGCGTTAAAGGCGTCAAGCAC
>WRBR01000125.1 GCA_009784425.1 Coriobacteriia bacterium
ACGACACTACGGGCCCAACTGATGAGGAGTGCCGGGCGCATGCTTCAGTAAATGTAGACGCACGCCACAAGCAGTATCAACACTGGCGCAAAAAGTTTCCTGAAATCTATCCGGCATTGGCAGCGATGACAAGAGAGCAGGTATACGAAGAGCTCAGGCGTGAGATGAGCAAGGTGTATCTAAAAAGTGCGATTGCCGTCAAAGGACTCCTGGCTTTAAGCACCGGAGCGCCTGGCTACTATGTTGTTTCTGCTACTGAACGTTATATCAAAGATCACGGTTCACGCAGATCCCAAGTTGAAGCTCTGGTAACTGCTGCCGCTGTCAATGATGACCCTGCAGCGATTCAGCTGGTATTGAGTGTTGCGCGAAAGTTCAAGCAAGAGTCTGTTCGCGCCAAGGCAGGAGAGTTGGCAGAGGATATAGCAGACCGCAAAGGCTGGTCTTTGGATGAGTTGGCTGATCGCACCATACCTACAGCAGGCTTTGATGAGGATGGCTTGCTCACGCTGGACTATGGCCAAAGATGCTTTACGGGCAGGATTTCTCGCTCAGAAAAAACAGGCGACTTCAGCATCAGCGTGTTCAACTCTGACGGAAAGGCAATCTCGTCTTTGCCCAAGCCAAACATGGGTGATGACGAAGAGCTTGCAGCTGAAGCGCGCAAGCAACTGACCACCTCAAAGAAGGAGCTCAAGCAAGTTGTTGCTGGGCAAACAGCTAGGCTTTTTGAAGCGATGTGCCTTGAGCGCAGCTGGGAGAAAGATGCCTGGACTGAGTATCTGGCGAGCCACCCCATCATGCGCCACCTCATCAGTACCTTGGTTTGGAAGGCTCAGGATGAAGAGAACGGCTCCTACAGACTCTTTATCCCCACTGCAGACAAGGAACTGCTCAACATCAACGACGATGACACCCAACTGCTTGAGCATGAGCGCATCAGCTTAGCCCATCACGTTGTTATCTGCGGCCAAGAATCTGAAGAATGGCAAAAGCATCTGGCCGACTATCAGATTAAACAGCTCTTTGGGCAATTCGGCACCAACGTGCCAGAGGTCAAAGACAGCGCAACAGAGGTGGATGACCACTTAGGCTGGTTATCGGATACCTTCGCAATCAGAGGCAGGGCACTCAAGCGGGGATTCCAGCGAGGTCAGGCTGAAGACGGCGGCTGGTTCAATCAGTACTTCAAGCTGTTGCCAAGCGCCAACTTGCGCGTGGCAATTGAATTCACCGGTTCGGTCTTGCCCGAGGAGCAGATTCCAGCGACAGTTGAACGCCTGGTTTTTCAGCGAAACTGGAGTAATATCAAACTCTCCGAGGTGCCTCCCGTTCTTCTTGCAGAATCCTATGCAGATTACGTATATATTGCCGAAGCTGGATCCTTCGACCCTGATTGGAGAACTAAAAGTGGCTTTTGATGCTATTCGTTTACCCGCAGAAATCAGATATGCTGAAGAATTAGAGCGCCTTGTTGCCCGTGACCAGGCAACACATGCTGCCATCCCGCCGGGTTGGAAAATCTCACCAAAGGCGGTGCGCTCATTTGTCATTGGCGACCCAAAGATTGAGGTCAGCCGCAAGTTCTACGGAGATGATCCGCTGATTGACCGCTGTATCGTCACGCTTCTCGGGCGACAGGCCTTAATGTTGGTTGGAGAGCCCGGCACGGCAAAGTCAATGCTCTCAGAGCTCTTTGCCGCTGCTATCAGTGGAAACTCAAATCTCACGGTGCAGGCTACCGCCGGCACTACCGAAGATCACATTCGCTATTCCTGGAACTATGCCCTGCTGCTCGCAAGCGGACCTTCCGAGGAGTCGATTGTTCCCTCGCCGGTGTATCGCGCCCTCCAATACGGTCAGCTGGCTCGCATTGAAGAGATTACCAGAGCCGCTCCAGAAATCCAGGACACCCTGGTATCGATCTTGTCTGAAAAGCAGTTGATGGTTCCTGAGCTTGGTGCCGATACGCGGGTTTGGGCGCGCCCCGGCTTTAATATCATTGCAACCGCCAACCTTCGCGACCGTGGAGTTAACGAGATGTCTGCCGCCCTTAAACGTCGCTTCAACTTTGAAACCGTGCGCCCCATTGCTGACCGTAACTTTGAGATTGAGCTTGTGTCTCGCCAACTGGATGATGAACTGGGCAGCGACCGTGAACTCGTGGTAGCAGAGCGTGATGTCATTGAGTTATTGGTAACGGCGTTTAGAGACCTTCGCTCGGGCACTTCTGCAGAGGGCACTCCAATAAAACGACCCGAAACCGTCATGTCTACCGCCGAAGCTGTTAATGTGGCAATTGCAGCGGCTTTGGAGGCTCGATACTTTGGCAATGGTCACATGACCGGTGCTGAGGTTGCCAGGCAGATGATAGGTGTGGCAACAAAAGACAATACCGAAGATGAAGCCCGCATGAGGTTCTACATCGATACGGTGGTAAGAGAGCGGGCACGCAAGGATAAAAGCTGGAAGCTCTTTCAGTCAGCTGCAAAGCAAATCTGGCGATAGACCATGAGCTCTTCTGGAGGCAGGCGATGAACTCCCTCGAGCGACTCAAACGAGCGCAAATCCTGCTGGGTCAGCTCAAGCAACGGGGAATATACTTTGCGCCGATAAGGCATCACAGTCCTGCCTGCTCCCGCGCCTTGATTAGCCTGATGGATGAGGTAGTGCCTGGAGCGGTCTTGATAGAGGGGCCAAGCGAATACAACCGCCTGCTTCCCGCACTTACCGATGCTCGGACCCGGCCCCCCGTAGCGATTCTCTCTTTGAGAGAAATCCAAGGCAACTCCTGCAGCTCGTTCTTTCCGTTTGCTGATTTTTCTCCCGAGTGGGTGGCGCTCCGCGAGGCTCATAAAAGAGGTCTTGCCCTGGCATTCATCGACGAACCCTGGGTGGATAAGCTCAAAGACCAGGCAGTTTGGGAGCTGGCAGGTGAGCGTTACTACGCGTCAAGCCAGGCACTGATGGCATTGGCCGAAGATGAGCATTGTCGTGACCACGATGAGCTTTGGGAGCATCTCTTTGAGCTCCGCTCCACCGATTGGGCTACGCTGTTCAACGAGATCTTTGTCTGGAGTGCCTTGGCACGTCTTGACTATGAGCCAGAGGTATTGCTGGCTGAGGGCTCTACACCGCGCGAGGCTGTCATGGCCCTGCACATTCTTGACTGGAGAAGCAAGAGCGAGGAGCCGCTGCTGGTGATTACCGGCGCCTTCCATACGCTTGCGCTGGTAGAAGCCCTGGCGCACCATCTACTTGAGGAAGAAGTGCCTGAGGCCACGGATCTTTTGCAGCTGATGTCTGACAAGTCAAAAAAAGGGAGCTATAGAGCGCCTCAAGATCCTGAAGCTCCTAGTCAGGGGAGTGCAGCGGGCTCCAAAATCAATGCATGGCTGATTCGCTACGATCTCTCTCGCCTTGACGCTCTCACCGGTTATGGCGCCGGCGTTTGCTCACCTGGTTTCTACCAGCGAAGTTGGGATGCGGCTAAAGGCATTGATGTTGCTGGGGAGATTTTAAGTGAAATCGCAAGCCTTGCAAACGCCACTCACACCTCAGACCAAATCAGCACTGCCACGCTGATAGAGG
>WRBR01000126.1 GCA_009784425.1 Coriobacteriia bacterium
ACATCAACAATGGCAGGGAGCATGTGTTCCTTTCGTTTTTGGTACGGGTGGGGGAACGGGGGGAGGGGGCTTGGTGTGGTACAGGGGGTGGTACAGGGGGGACGGGGTTAGTGTACCAATTTGGCCCAAGGGCCAAATTGGTACACTACCCCCGTCCCCCCTGTACCACACTAAGCCCCGTCCCCCTGTTCCACCAAGCCCCGTCCCCCTGTTCCACCACCTGTACCAAAACTGAAAGGAACACATGCTCACTGCCATTGTTGATGTAGGTTCAAACACCATACGGCTTTCTGTTTTCAGGTATGCAGCAGACGGCAGCTTTAGGCCGCTGGTCAGCCGCAAGATTGTGGCTGGGCTAGCGGGTTACACAGAAGACGGAAAGCTCACAGAAAGGGGAGAAGCCAAGCTCCTCAAGTGCCTTCGCGAGTTTCAGCTCATCATCGAGGCGCTTGAGACCGACTCGGTGCACGCCTTTGCCACGGAATCCCTGAGGAGGGTGAGCAACTCCAAGGAGGTCATTGCCCGGGTTTATGAGAAAACTGGCATCACCTTACAGCTCCTCAAAGGCAAGGAAGAGGCTCGCCTCAGCTACGTGGGCTCGCAGTACTCATCCCCTATAGAAGACGGCATCGTCGTTGACATCGGCGGCGCCAGCTGCGAGTTAGCGCAGGTGACCAAAGGCAAACTGGGCGAGCTCTACAGTATTCCCGTTGGCTGTCTCACGCTTAGTATTCCGTCCAGAAGTTTTATTGCTCCCGAGAAGCAAGAGGTCAAAGCCATGAAGGCCCTCATCAAAGAGCAGTTGGCCACGGCCAAGAGCCTCTTTAAGGAGCCAAGCAACACGCTTTGCTTTGTGGGCGGCACCTCGCGTGCGGCCTACCGGATAGCCCGCGAGATCAGGCCGCGCGAGGCGCGCACGCTCGAACCGCACGAGGTTTCGGATATAATTACAGGGCTTGGCACATGGGATACAGAAGTAATACAAGCGGTGCGTTTTGCCGCCCCCGAGCGGATCTTTACTCTTTTTGCTGGCCTGCTCATCATGCAGGCTGTGATACAGGCAAGTGAGGCAACAACGCTGTTGATTTCAAAGTGTGGCGTGAGGGAAGGATATCTCATTGACAACATCATCTAACAAAGAGGTGCTTGAGCCCGGCAAGGAGCCCCCAGCCAAGGAGCTCTCCAAAAAAGACCTGATGCACTGCCTGCAAAACCGCGAGCTCTCATGGCTCAGGTTCAACGAGCGCGTGCTTGAGGAATCAGGAGACCTGAGCACGCCGCTGTTTGAGCGCTTCTTCTTCCTCAACATCTTCACCACTAATCTTGACGAGTTTTTTATGGTGCGAGTGGGCAGCCTGCAAGATATCTCGCGCTCAAAAGAAGCCTACATCGACGGCAAAACGGGCATGGACGCCTCGCAGATTCTTGAGAAGATCTTTGAGGCCGCTGCCGACCTCTACCCCAAACGCGATGCCTTCTATGCAAGCGTTGAAGAGAGGCTGGTTGAGACAGGCTTTAAGCGCCGACTCTCCTCAGACCTTACGGCTGACGAGATTTCTGAGCTCACCAAGCATTACCAGATGCAGATTGCACCAGTGCTAGCGCCGCAGGTTGTTGATAAGACGCACCCCTTTCCTCATTTGGAGAACAAGCGCTTGATTGTAGCGCTCAGCCTTGAGCGAAATCCGAGCAAGCATGCTGAGAAGGATTCCACGCAAGACCCCGAGAAAAAAACCGAGAAGGTCTTTGGAATGATTCCGTTGCCGAGCGATGTTGAGCGCCTCTACTTTTTCAAGGAAGACGGCTACATTTTGCTGGAGGACATTCTGCTGCACTTTTCTGAGAAGCTGTTTAAAAAGTACACCATTCTCGAGAAGGCAGTTATCAGCGTAACCCGCAATGCCGACCTTGACACGCTTGAAGAGCGCTATGACATTGACGACGACTTTTTGGCGCACATGACCAAGCTGCTCAAGCGGCGCAAGCGCATGGCGCCGGTGCGGCTTGAGATCCAAGGCGCAGACCTCAAGAAGCTGCCCGAATACCTGTGTAAGCGTCTCAATCTCAACCCTGAGCAGGTGTTTTACAGCGTGGCACCGCTTGATATGAGGTACCACACCTTGCTCTGCAGCCAGATTAAACCGGAGGTCTGCGAGCAGCTCCACTTTCCGCATTTTGAGCCCATCACGCCTGCCGCAGCCATCTCGTCTAACGGCATGTTTGCGCGCCTGCGCCAGGGTGACGTGATGTTGTTCCACCCGTACGAGAACCTCCAGCCCTACCTCTCCCTCATTAAAGAGGCGTCGGAGGACAAAAACGTGCTCTCTATTCAGATTACGCTCTATCGCATTGCCAATAACTCGCGCCTGGTAGAGCACCTGATTGCCGCCGCAGAAAACGGCAAGCGCGTGGTGGTGTTCATTGAGCTCAGAGCGCGCATGGATGAGGAGCGCAATATCGACTGGGCGCTGCGCCTTGAGGAGGCGGGCTGCGCGGTGTTCTACGGCCAGCTTGACTATAAGATGCATGCAAAAATCACGCTAATAACGCGGCGCAAGCTGGGCCACTTTGAGCATATTGTGCACGTGGGCACCGGCAATTACAACGAAACCACTATCAAGCAGTACACCGACATCTCCTTTATGACCATGAATGAGGAGATTGCTCAAGATGCCATCAGCCTGTTCATGAACATGCTGATTGGCTCGGTTGAAGAGAGTTATCCCTGCCTCTGGGTTGCTCCCCAGGATTTTAAGCCGGGGCTCATCGAGCTCATCCGCCGCGAAGCGGCTCTGGGCAAAGACGGCTCGATTACCGTTAAGGCAAACTCGCTTACCGATAACGAAATCATCCTTGCCTTGATTAATGCCTCGCGCGCCGGCGCGCAGATTGACCTCATCATTCGTGGCATTTGCTGCTTGGTGCCCGGTATTGAGGGCTACACCGAGAATATCCGTATCCGCAGCATTGTGGGGCGCTTTCTTGAGCACTCGCGCATTTATCGCTTTGGGGCAGGGGAGGATGCTGACCTTTACATCGGCTCCGGCGACATGATGACCCGCTCCACCACACGCCGCATTGAGCTCTTTGCGCCCATCTATGACGAGGGCCTGCGCGCGCGCATCTTTGAGCTGCTCGATGTTGAGATGCGCGACACAGTCAAAGCCCGCCTCCTCACCTCAAACGGCGAGTACATCAAAATAGAACCAGACTCAGACACTCCCGCCATAAACAGCCAGCAATACTTTATGGACAAAACCCTCAGCGAAGGCTAGGACTCAGTGACTCACTGGGGACGGGGAAACTGACTCAGTGAGCAGGCTCAGCTGTTTGGCCTCTGGCTTGGGGGTGAGCGACACGGTTGGAACAGGGGGACGGGGTTAGTGTTCCAATTTGACCTTGGTCAAATTGGAACACTAACC
>WRBR01000127.1 GCA_009784425.1 Coriobacteriia bacterium
AACGCGCGCACTGGGACCCTTGCCGCTGATAGCAGAGGACCTGGGCTTTATCACCCCTGAAGTTGATGTGCTCAAAAATTGGTTTGGGCTCCCCGGCATGAAGGTGCTTCCCTTTACCTACCCGGATTTGACTGCAGATGCCAATACAGTTTTCTATACCGGAACTCACGACAACGACACCCTGCTTGGCTGGATTGAAGAAGAGTGCATCGTGGAGGACGAAGACGAAACAGAAGAACCGTCTCCCTGTCTCATCTCCCTAGACTCACAAGAACTAGCTCGCGCGCTCAGCGAAGAGGTCTTTGCTACAGAAGCCGGACTGGTTGTTTTACCGGTTCAGGATATCTTGGGCCTGGATAGCACAACACGCATGAACACCCCCGGCTCCATAGAAGGAAACTGGCGCTGGCAAATGAGCGAGCCGTGCGCAGAAGCCCAAAAGCATTGGGAGTGGCTGCAAAAGATTACCCTGGCAAGCGGCAGGTTTCACTAATGGTGGAACAGGGGGACGGGGTTAGTGTTCCAATTTGACCTTGGTCAAATTGGAACACTAACCCCGTCCCCCTGTTCCACCCCTGTTCCACCAAGCCCCGGCCCCTTGTCCACAGAAAATCGCTTATGATGTATTCGTTCACTTTATACATTAGGATAAGATGAAGGGATTCAATATGTATTGCCCTAATTGCAGAAGTCAGGTTTCTGAAGCAGGGAGACCTTGCCCCTATTGCGGCACGTTTATACCAACACAGAGTGAGGCACCGTTTGCCCCAGCTCCTCCCGTGAGTCCAAATCCTAACCAGCAGCCGCAAGCGGCGTCTCCCCAGATGCCTCCGGCACAGGTGCCTGCTGCACCAATACCTGCACCTCAAGCACCACCTCAGCAGATGCCTCCGGCACAGGCACCTGTTGCGCCGATGCCTACTCAGCAGATGCCGCCTCATCAGGCGCTGCCTCAGCAGATGCATACGGCCCAAATGCCGCTTCAGCAGTTTCCGCCCTCATATGCACCTCCCCCCGCATCCGGGCAGCCAAAGAAGAAGCGTACCGGTTTAATTGTTGGGCTCTCGATAGGCGGCGCGGCACTTCTGGCGGGCCTGGCAATAGGTGTGGGCTCAATGGTCAACAGCCTCAACACGCCAGAAGAGCCTCCCAGCAATGTGGCAGTAACCACTCCTGTGATAGAAGCAGAACCAACAGATACACCTGCCGTAGAGGTTGAACCTACTCCTCAAGATGCCCCCGATGCTGAACATTTCGTACACGAACTCATCGGCATCTCCTTTGATCTGGTCGATGGATGGGACCCCGAAGAGAGTGATAAGTATCCCGACGAGATTCTCGGTCTTTACCACGACGACCCTGACTATCCCTTTGTCTGGATTGATCGATATTCTTTTATTTCCTACGATATCTTTGTTGAAAACAAGGAAGCAATGCTCGAAATGTACACGGTAGGCCTTGAGGGAACTATCACAGAGTATAAACTTGAAGAAGACATCACCCTCAATGGTACTCCCTGGCGCCATATAATCTTTGTCGTTACAGATAAATACGGAGACCTCTACATCGACCTCTATATCACTGATATGCCAAACAACAGAGGTGTCTTCATGTATGCGATTATCTGCCCTATGGATAAACCTGGTCAAACTGTTTTTCCCGGCTACGACGATGCCTATCATATGTTTGATACCCTGCGCTTTATCAAATAGCCCCACCTGGCGTGCAGAGAAAACATAGCTGAAAACAGTAGTACAAGCGGAAGCGCAAAAAGCAAAGCTGCGAGGGAGCCATCCGCTAGGAGTATGACTGGAGCCGTTTGAATGATTGACCCTAAGGCAATATTGGCCGGACGGGTGCACCGAGGTGTACCAACAGGCGCCATTGTAAGCATCACTATCTCATCTTTGTGCCTGGCCGGCATCCTCGGCCTCTTTTTGCTTACCGGCGGCCCAATTTTCATCATTGCAACAATACTGTCCGTGGTTACCCTCATCCCCATGCTGGCCGGGGTGATGGCTCTCGACCGTCTGGAGCCGGAGCCGCGGCACCTTCTTGTCATGGTGTTTTTGTGGGGAGCCGGAGCTTCGGTGGTGCTGAGTATCATCTTTTCACTGCTGGGAGAGGTAATCCTTAGGCCGGGACTCGGAGATGATGTTGAAATAGCTTCCGCTATCGTTATAGCTCCCATAATCGAGGAGATAACAAAGGCTCTGGTATTGTTTGGGCTGTTTTGGTGGCGGAGAAGCGAGATCAATGGGATTACCGACGGAGTGGTGTACGCTGCTGTTTGCGGCCTTGGTTTTGCCGCCGCCGAAAACATTGGGTATTACATTGCGGCTGCCTTTGAAGGCGGTGGAGCGAGCATGGCTGGGGTCTTTATTTTACGAGGGATACTCTCTCCCTTCTGCCACCCGGTATTTACGGCAATGACCGGGATCAGCCTGGCAATTGCAATTCACCAACAGAATAGGGCGGTGCGTTTCTTTCTTCCGCTGGCCGGACTTGTCTTGGCTATATCCCTCCACTCCATCTGGAATGCCTCGGCTCTCATTGGCATTGAGGCTTTAGGTTTTACCTTCCTTTTTATGCTAGGAGTGCTCGTAAGTATTGTTGTGGGCGTGCGCGTTGATCGAAAGCGAACGTTGCGGCGGCTCCAAGCCTGTTTGATGCAATATACCCACACTGGGCTGGTGACGAGTGATGATTTGTATATGCTGTCTACCCTCAAAGCCAGAAAGCAGGCGCGTAATTGGGCGCGCGCTACGTATGGGAAAAATGGGTTCAATGCCATGCGAGACTATCAACAAGCATGCACAAAGCTGACCATGCTCCATGACCAGGTGAACGATGGCTTGATGTCAGCTCAACAGTTTGAAGCACTGCGCGGTGGACTCCTGACCCTGATGAGCTTGGCGCGAGATGCTTTTCTCGGTCCCAATCATCCGGCCGAGCCCATGATGCATCTGCCTCCACAAGCTTGAGGTGCTGTTTGAGCACCGCAAGCACTGAGCGCTGCCGGCTTAGATATTCGTCTGGCTTCCCAGGATTTGGACACCACCCTAGAGAACGAACTTCGCTATACTTGTAAAAATCATATTTGAGCATAGGTTCATAGCAGTGCCGGTTCTTATTATTGGAGGAGTCATGACTAATTTACACGCAGGATGGTACCCGGATCCGTCAGGGAGCACTCCCCGGCTACGTTTTTGGGACGGAACTCAGTGGACTGGTCACTTTGCAGATCACTCAGCTCCTCCGGCAACTCCGGCACCTCCGGCAGCTCAGGCAGCTCCGGCAGCTCCGACACCGGCACCTCCGCCAACTCCGGCTCCTCCGGCACCTCCGGCAACTCCGGCACCTCCGGCGGCTCAGGCAGCCCCCCCCGCTGCGGCACCGC
>WRBR01000128.1 GCA_009784425.1 Coriobacteriia bacterium
CTTATCGAGGCGCCGGAGAGTGCAAGGTTTGCGTTAGTGACCGCAGAAACTGATTGACGGTAGGCAGCGTAAGCTTGATCGACATCAGCTTGAGTCAGCGGCGGATTGGTTGGCAGGTCCTCGCTCACTGGCTGGCCAACGGAGTTGTTAAAGGCCTCAAGCATGGCCAGGTAGTTCTCCCAGGCTCTCTCCTGGGCCCACACTGCGTCATTGAGTGACGCTTGAGCGCTGCTCAGATTCAGATTTGCGCTGTCTACGCCTAGCTGGGCTCTTGTGACGGCCTGATCCAGGTCAGGGTTATCGAGCGTGAACAGCAGTTGGCCGGCCTCTACCGCGTCGCCTTCTTGTACGTAGAGCTGAGAGACGGTTCCGTCAACTTCAGGGGTGATTGTCACCTGCTCAAAGGCGGCCAGGTTGCCACTGACATCGATGGTGTCTACAAAGTCGCCACGCGTAACCAAAGCTGTGGCTTGCGGGCCTTCTTGCTGGGGATTTCCGAGTATGCTTCCTAGTATTGCCACGCCGATAATGAGGACGAGCAGCACCAGAGTGATGGTGACAATGACTCTCCGCCGCTTGGTGCGCTTGTGCTTGGCAGAGCGCCCCTCCAGAGCCTTAAAGGCCTGCAGTTCTGAAGCTGCCTGAGTGATTTCTTGTTGTGTGTACTCTCTGCTGCTCTGAGCTGGCGGGGCAACCAGAGGGTCTCTTTTGAGCATATCAACCTCCCACAGTGCGGCTAGGCAACAACAAATCTTACGGCGCTCGGCAGAATGTGCGCTTCAAAGGGCGTGGTGGCTCCGGGTGTGTCGCCGTCAAATTGGAGCTCAAGGAGGGGGTCCGACTCCACCAGCACGTGGGCAGAGTGTCGCACCTCAAAGGCATCGGCTCTGTCGGGAAAGTTGCCCATAGCATCGAGGAAGGCGGCAAAGAGTGCCGGCAGCAACTCCACCGGGTGTTGTTTTTTGATGACCACCACCTCAAAGAGGCCGTCTTTAGCATCATTGCCGTGGATGATTGAGAGGTCAGGGAATATCTGCGCAAAGTTGATTACCAGCACGGCTATGCCCTCGATATTGAGCACCTCGTTGTCGAGGGTTACGGTGAAATTGGCCACCTTGGGATTGGGCTCAGAAATGGCCGCAGCAAAGTAGGCCATTGGTCCCAGGCGCTCCTTCAGCCGCTCGGCTCGGCGCATGATTGCTGCGTCATAACCGGCGCCGGCGATGACGTCAAAGCCCTTAGTTATGGTTTCATCGCCTTGCCTATAGACAAGCTCGCCTATGTCAAAGTGCTCGGTTTTGAGAGCGCGCGCTATGCGTGCGAGGGCGCTGGGTTCTTCAGGGGTGCCCAGATTGGTGGCAAGGAGATTTGCCGTGCCTGCAGGAAAAGGCAGCAGTGGAGTGTCGCTGTTGCGTAGCTCGTAGGCCGCCGCGCCTATGGTGGCATCTCCGCCCGCGGCTACTACCAGGTCAAACTCGGAGGCATCGCGGAGCATGTCTTCTATCTTGGACCTACCGCTGGTAGCACGCAAGGTGAGCTCATCGCCGTCTTTCGTAAAATAACGGCAGAAATCATGGATGGCACCGGTCTTGAGCCCCGAAACCAGATTGCTGATTATCAATACCCTCATGCAGCTTACTCCTCGCTATTACCCACTGATTTATGCGCGCTGCCAACTGCGGTCTTTTTGCTTGACCTCACCAGATACGCACAGATTCCAATACCCGCAAACACCAAGGTCACACAAATCACCAGCACCGTAACAAATGAAAACACGTGCAGTGAACTCTCGGTGTTAATAACTATACCAGTTAGGCCAGAAAAGTTGTTGGCTATGTTGTGCCCAAAATGAAAGACTCCAGCAGAAAGCGCAGTGCCAATGCAAAAGCCGAGATTTCTGTTGGTGCCCACAAAACCGCTGGCAAATGAGGCGTTTTCCCTGCCGGCGGCCGTCATGATGTCGCTGTTGTTTGGGGTGTTGAAAAAGCCCATACCCGCGCCCGCCAATATCATGAGCGCAACAAATAGCGCCATAGACGGCGTGGAGCCCAGGAAAAAGGCGCAGACCAAACTGAGCAGCATGGCTCCCATCGCAGGAATCATCACCTTGAAGGCTCCAAAATGATCCGAAATAAACCCGGAAATGGGGCCGCCGACCGCAAGGGTGAGTGCGCTAATCATCATCAGGAGCCCTATAGTGCCAACGGGGAGAGACCACACAGTGTCGAGGAAAAACGGTAGCTGAAAGATCAGCATGATGTGTGCGCAGTACGTAAGGATGGCTATTGAGTTTCCGAGGATGAAGCGCTTGTTCTTGAGCAGGGTGCGGTCAAACAGGGGGCTGCTGGTGCGGCGCTCCACCATAACCAGCGCTGCAGCGAGCAGGCAAAAGGCAAGCGCAAACCACTGCGAGCCGGCGCTGCCACTGCTGAGAAAGACAATGAGACAGGCCACCGCTGCTGCAAAGAGCAGCGAGCTGAGGAGCGGAATTGAAACCTCCGGCTTTTTGGGCAGGGGCGAACGGAGCCAGAGCGCCGCCATGATAAACGAGACCAGTCCAAAGGGCACGCTCAGCAAAAAAATGTAGTGCCACGAGGCATAGGCGAGCACGAGCCCTCCCACTGACGGCCCAGCAACGCTGCCGAGCCCCACGGTGACGACGGTTGCTCCCATTGCTCTGCCGCGTTGCTTGAGCGGAAATATCGTGGCAACCAGGCCCATGCCCACCGCCATGCTCATGGCCGCGCCGGCGCCTTGAAAGGCTCGGGCGATGAGCAGCGGCATTAGATCGTCTGCCAGATAACACGCAAACGAGGCCACGGTGAAAAGGGCAACTCCCGTTATGTATATTCTGTGGGAGCCCACTCTGTCGCCCATGCGCCCAAAGAGCAGCATCATGGAGCTGGTCACGATGAGGTATATGGTTGCAACCCACTGAATCTGCGCCATGCTGACGTCAAAGCTGGCCGCCATAGTGGGGTTTGCGATGTTGACTATGGAGTTGTTCAGCGTGGACATAAAGGTGCCCACCATAGTGGTTGCCAGGGCGAGCCACTTGTTTGATGCCTTTAACTCCTCTTGTTTGGTGGCAGACATTTGACTTTCATCCTCGTGTGCTACCGGGTGCTTTTTACAACGGCTCCGTAGCGCGCCGCCAAGGCTGTTGCTTCTTCCCTTTGGTTTTGCGGCAGGCTTGACAGGTCAACGAGCGCGCAGCCATTGTAGATTCTGAGCGTTGCTTTGAGCGCCGGCAGGCTGGCGGCGCGTATGAGAAGCGGCACGTTAACCATGCTCTGTATCTCTTTGACCATTGCGGGCAGCGCCTCATCTTCGTTGATGCCGGGCTGCTGGGCGCTTACACTGATAA
>WRBR01000129.1 GCA_009784425.1 Coriobacteriia bacterium
CTGGTAGACACCGCCGGCATGCGCCGCACCTCAAAGATTGACGAGAGCGTGGAGTATTACGGGTTTGTCCGCGCGCTGCGCGCAATAGACCGTGCCGATGTGGCGCTGATTCTCATAGATGCCACCCTTGGCCTCACTGATCAAGACCAACGCGTGGCCGGCATAGCAGCCGAGAGAGGCTGCGCCCTGATAGTGCTGCTCAATAAATGGGATGCCGTAGAAGACCCGGATCAGCGCGACCTGGTCCGCGACCACGTAGCCGACCGCCTGATTTTTGTGCACTACGCGCCGGTCATAGCCATCTCTGCTCTCACCGGCCGCTCAACTCATCGCATCTGGACGGCCATTGACAAGGTCTACGCCAACTATGTTAAGCAGATAAGCACCTCAAAGCTCAATGCCTTCCTCACCGAGATTCGCGATTTTGGTCACACGGTGTCAAAGGGCAAGAAGAATCTCCGCATAAACTACATGACTCAGACGGGCACCGCCCCGCCTCACTTCACCTTTTTTGCCAATCACCCCGAGATAGTTGATGACAACTATCGGCGCTACCTCGAAAACCGCCTGCGCGAGCGTTTTAATCTGGAAGGCACGCCGGTTTTCCTCCATTTCAAGAGTAAAGACTAGCGGCTTGCTGTGAACGACATCTTGGCTTTCAAATCAGAACCGCCCCTCAGTCACGTATTAATATACGCTCCTGTTGGGGCGAACCGTGATTTTCAAGCCAATCTGCTCGCTCACAGCAAGCCGCTGGAAATAAAAGTTTCAGGAGAATAACCACATGTTAATGTATTGTGTTGCAGTGTTAGTTGCTCTGCTTATAGCTTTTTTGTGTGGAGCTATCCCGATTGCTTTGATTATCGGCAAATCCATGCGCGGTCTTGACGTGCGCGAGCACGGCAGCGGCAATGCCGGCTCCACCAACGCAATCCGCGTTTTGGGTCTTGGCCCGGGCTTGCTGGTGTTTGCCGGCGACGTGCTCAAGGGCGCGCTTGGATGCGTAATAATGGCGCTGACGGCGGGCATTTCGCTCCTCTTGATTGCTAGTTCCGCTACGGAAGAGGCCATGCTGCTCATGCAAACCAGCACCGAGGCCTTTGAGTTTGATCCTCTCATCTCGGCCATAGCCAGCGAGCATTCGAGCATGCTGTATGAAATTCCTATGGCTCTGGCCGTGGTGGCAACCATTTTGGGGCATATGTTCTCGCCTTTTATGGGCTTCAAGGGCGGCAAAGGGGTGGCAACGGCACTTGGGTCATTAGCAGTTGTATTGCCCCTTACGGCAGTCTGTTCCCTGAGCGTGTTTATCGTGATAGTGCTTCTCACCCGATACGTCTCGCTCGGCTCAGTCATAGCCGTGACTACCGTGCCTATCTTTACGTTCTTTTTCTATCCATCGCCCACCTACCTCGTCTTTACCATCCTCGTTGCCCTGGTGGTGGTGTGGGCGCACCGCAAGAACATTGTGCGCCTCCTCAAAAAAGAAGAGCCCAAGTTCTCGCTGCCAAAAAAGGATAAGACAAAAGAGGATAAAGCATGAAGCTAGCAGTAATCGGCGCCGGGAGCTGGGGCACTGCCGCTGCTGTTCTACTGGCGCAAAACGGCCACGACGTGATGCTGTGGGCCAGGAGGCCGGAGCTGGCAGCGTGCATTGAAGAGGCCGGCCTCAATGAAGAGTATCTCCCAGGCGTGGAGCTCCCCATAAGTGTTAAAGCAACTAGCAATTTAGAGCGTGCCCTGGGAGAGGCCGAGGCCATCGTTTTGGCCACGCCTTCCAAAGCCGTGCGCGCTCAATGCGAACAGATGAAGCCCTACTACCAGCCCGGCACACCCCTCGTGCTACTCTCCAAAGGAGTAGAAAACACCAGCGGCCTCCTCCTGCTTGATGTGGTGAGCTCCGTGTTGTCAGACAATGACTCAGCTTCCCGCACTCAACCCCAACCCTCCACTCTTCCCTCTTCTCTCTTAACTCTTAACTCTCCCCTCGCGGTGCTCAGCGGCCCCAATCATGCCGAGGAAGTTGCCCGCGGCGTGCTTTCTGCAACGCTGGTAGCCTCCGAGAATCCCGAGGTGGCCGAGCTCTTCCAAAACCTGTTTGCCTCCGAGACCTTCAGGGTATACACCTCGGCTGACGTGTTAGGTGTGCAGCTCTGCGGCGCCGCAAAAAACATCATCGCGCTGGCCGCCGGCATACTGGCCGGCAGCGGTTACGGTGACAACACGGCCGCCATGCTCATGACCAGGGGCTTGGCAGAGATCAGCCGCCTGGTTGAAGCCCTCGGTGGCGAGAGCCAAACCTGCATGGGCCTGGCCGGCATGGGAGACCTCATTGTGACCTGTACCTCGCACCTCTCGCGTAATCGCAGCTTTGGCGTGGCGATGGCAAAGGGAGAAACACTGGAAAGCTACGAGGCCAAAACCCACATGGTGGTGGAGGGCGCGCTTGCGAGCAAGAGCGTCACCAACCTCGCCTCTCTTCACGGCGTAGAGCTTCCTATCTGCGAGATGGTAAGGCGAGCCGTGTGGGAGGAGCTTGCACTGGACGAGATGATATCCTTGTTGATGATGCGTCCCGCAAAACCGGAGTTCTACTGAGATAGAGGAGCTGCTATGCCAAGGTCAATACAGATGGCCCCCTCAATACTGAGTTCTGACTACCTCAATCTTCAAAGCGAGATAGAGCTGCTTGCTCTGAGTGATGAGCCGCCGGAGTGGTTTCACATTGATGTGATGGACGGTCACTTTGTGCCCAACCTCACGATTGGCCCGCCCTTTGTGCGCGCACTCAAGCGCATCACCGAGGTGCCGCTGGACGTGCACGTGATGATAGAGAATCCTGCCGATCAGCTGGATTGGTACCTGGACGCTGGAGCAGACACCCTCACCGTGCACATTGAGTCGCTCAGACCGGGTGCTGCGGGTGGCCTGGGCTTTTCTGCAACCTTGCTTGATATGAGCGAAGAAGAAATCGAGCTAGGCCTAGCCTTGCTCCAGCGCATCCGCGCAGCCGGCACCCTGGCCGGGCTTTCCATCAACCCTGCAACACCGGTCAAGTTGCTCAAGCCTTTCTACCCACACCTCGACCTGGTACTGCTCATGAGCGTGCATCCAGGCTTTGGCGGCCAAAGTATCATCGAGGATTCTCTGGATCGCCTGAGCGAGATCCGCAGCGAAATCGACGCCCTGGGCGCACCGATACTCCTTGAAATAGACGGCGGAATAGACGTAAACACCGCACCACTTGCCGCCAAAGCAGGAGCAGAAATGCTCGTAGCCGGCAACGCCATCTACGGCCAGCCAGACCCCGTAGCCGCTATGCAAGCAATCCGCGCCGCAATAACAAAGAGTTAAAAACTTTTAGTA
>WRBR01000130.1 GCA_009784425.1 Coriobacteriia bacterium
CTTACCGGGCAGTTTGACCTGCTGCGGATTGGGGGCATGTGGCCCTTTATGGACGACATTGCCGCCGAGTTCATTGAGACGCACCCACACATCATGGTGTTTGAGGACCTGGAGCCCACCATTGCGCAGGAGTTGCAGCGCGTGGCCGGCAGCAGGCAGTTGATGGTGAAGGTCTACGGCAAGCTCACCGGGCACTCTGCGGTGGCTGGCGAGAACACCGTGGTGAGCACCGAGCGCGAGATACTGGCGTTTTTGGATGACCTGGGTGTGGCGTATCCGGCTGAGGTGCTTGAGCGTGTTGCTGCCTCTGCCCCTGCTATAGCGGGTGCGCCTGATAACTCTGATTTGCTGATTGGCCGCTCCCCTGTTTTGTGTGCAGGGTGCCCACACCGGGCCTCGTATTACGCTGTTAAGAAGGCAATGCGCGGCAAAAAGCCCGTGTACGCCAGCGACATTGGCTGCTACACGCTGGGCAACGTGCCGCCGCTTAACACTGTGGACACCTGCGTGTGCATGGGCGCGGGGCTTTCGATTCCGCAGGGTCTGTATCGTGCCGACCCCGAGACCCCGCAGTTTGGTTTTGTGGGCGACTCCACCTTTTTTGCCTCCAGCCTTAACGCCGTGGTGAACGCGGTGTATAACCAAACGCCGGTGACGCTGGTGGTGCTTGATAACGACGTTACTGCGATGACCGGCTCGCAGCCGCACCCCGGTTGTGGTTATCGTATGAGCTATGACGCAAGCCCTGATGATGCCTTAAATGCCGTGTCTTGTGCCGAGGTGTTTACTGCGCTGGGCGTGAAGCACGTGCGTGAGGTGGATCCCTTTGACCTGCCTGCCGCGATTGCCGCTGTTGAGGAGCTGGCGGGGCTTGACGAGGTGAATGCCTTGGTGTTTAAGTCTCCTTGCATCAATATTTTTGAGCCAAAGAGCGCGCCGTCGGTGGCTTATGACAGCTGCACCGGCTGCGGCGTGTGCATTAAGAGTATCGGCTGCCCGGCTTTGACTTTGGATGAGAAGGCCGGTTGTATTAGCGTTAACAAGGTCCTCTGCTACGGCTGCGACCTGTGTGTTCAGATATGTCCCTTAAACTCTCTGGTGAGTACTCATGACTAATAAAACTAATACTTTCTTTAATATCGTGGTATGCGGAGTGGGCGGTCAAGGCACCGTACTCTCCAGCAAACTTTTGACCGAATGCGCGCTGCGCGGTGGCGCCTTTGTGCGCTGTGCTGAGACCATCGGCATGGCCATGCGCGGCGGCTCTGTGCTTGGGCACGTGCGGATACTGGGGCAGAGAGACTTGGAACAGGGGGACGGGGTTACTGTACCATTTTCCTCTGAGTCTGACTCCGCAGTAAGTTCATTGGGCGAAAATGGGACAGTAACCCCGTCCCTCTGTTCCAAGTCTGACTCCGCAGTAAGTTCACTGGGTGAAAATGGGACAGTAACCCCGTCCCTCTGTTCCACTGAATGCCAGTCTCCCCTGGTTCCTGTGGGTAAGGCGCAGCTTTTGATTGGCTTTGAGCCGGTTGAGACGTTGAGGGCTTATCGCTTTTGTAGCACCGGGGCTTTGGTGGTTACCGCAACCGACCCGCTGATGCCGCCGGCTGCGGCGGTGCAGGGTCTTAAGTACAACGGCAAGGCGCAGCTGGCTGCGCTTGAGCTTGAGGCCGCCGAGGGGCGCATTGGACGGCTGGAGCTGGTCAATAACAGTGATGTCATGGACAAGCTGGGCTTTGACAAGGCGCTCAATGTGGTGCTGCTGGGCGCGGCTCTGGGCATTTTGGCTGAGAGCAACTCGCCTTACGCCTCTTTGCTGAGTTATGAGGCCATGCAAGGCGTTATTGAGACTTCTGTTAAGCCGCAGTTTGTGGAGTTTAACCTCAAGGCCTTGGAGTTGGGTTATCAGCTGCAAACCTAACAGGAGTAGCCAATGCACATGAATGATGAAACACTTGCTTTAGTAAGGACTCTTTTATCCTCAATCAAGGAGAAGAGTCCTTTTTATGCCGCTAAGTATGCTGATTTTGACCCTGCTGAGGTTGCTTCGCAGGCGGATTTTGAGCGGTTGCCGTTTACCACTAAGGAGGACCTGCGCGCGGCCTATCCGCTCGGCCTGGCCGCGGTGCCTGCCAGTGAGATTGTACGCATTCACTCCTCCTCTGGCACTACGGGTGTGCCGGTTATCATCCCTTATACGGCCAAGGATGTGGACGACTGGTCGCTCATGTTTGCCCGCTGCTACGAGATGAGTGGTATTACGCGCGATGACCGCATTCATATTACGCCGGGTTACGGACTTTGGACCGCCGGCATTGGTTTTCAGCTGGGTGCCGAGCGCATGGGAGCCATGACGATTCCTATGGGTCCAGGTAACACCGACAAGCAGCTGCAGATGATGATGGACCTGGGTTCCACGGTGCTGGGTGCCACCTCGAGTTATGCGCTTTTGCTGGCTGAGACTATTGCCGAGCGGGGCATTCGCGATAAGATCAAGCTGCGCAAGGGGGTCATTGGCTCTGAGCGATGGGGAGAGAAGATGCGTCGCCGCATTGCCTCTGAGCTGGGCGTGGACCTGCACGACATCTACGGGCTCACCGAGATTTACGGCCCCGGCATTGGCATTAACTGCGAGGCCAGCGAGGCCATGCACATCTGGGATGACTTTTTGTACTGCGAGATTATCAACCCAGAAACTGGCGAGGTACTGCCAAACGGCGAGAGCGGCGAGCTGGTGATTACTACTTTGGTGAAGGAGGGTGCGCCTTTGGTGCGCTACCGCACGCATGACCTGACGCGCTTTGTTGTTGGCGCTTGCCCCTGTGGAGCCTCGTATCCGCGCATTGAGCGGCTCATCGGTCGCAGCGACGACATGGTCAAGGTCAAGGGCGTCAACATTTTTCCTGCGCACATCGAAGAAGCGCTGGCGGCAACCACGCATGCCTCAAGTGAGTACCAGGTGATGATTGATCACCTTAACGGCAAAGATATTCTCACGGTGTTCTTTGAAACCGCAGCCGTTGGCGACGAGCGCCTGCGCGCTGAGAAGGAGCTGCACGGCATAGTGCGCGCCAAACTCTCGCTTTCTGTGGTTGCCAAAGCGGTTGACCTCGGCGATTTACCTCGCTCTGAAAAGAAGACAAAGCGGATTTTTGATAATCGGTATTAGTGGAACAGGGGGACGGGGCTAGTGTGGAACAGGGGGACGGGGTTGGAACAGGGGGA
>WRBR01000131.1 GCA_009784425.1 Coriobacteriia bacterium
ACAGAGGGACGGGGTTGGAACAGGGGGACGGGGTTAGTGTTCCAATTTGACCTTGGTCAAATTGGAACACTAACCCCGTCCCCCTGTTCCAACCCCGTCCCTCTGTACCACTTTCCCCGTCCCCAGCTGACTCGTGTTATAGTTAGCACTATGAACGCCAGAGAAAGAAAAGTACTCCGGCTGGCTATTAGGGCCGGGGAGATAATGCTCAAGAGTGGTGCTGAGGTCTACCGAGCCGAGAGCACCATCGAGCGCATTTGCCAAGTCTGCGACATTCCCTATGTTCAGAGCTTTATCACCTCAACTGACATCTTGGTCTCACTCGGTAATAACGAGGAGCAGGCCGAGGTGCAGACCATCCTCAAGCGCGTCAAGCATTCAAAAACCGACCTCGAGAAAATCTCACAGATCCATACCTTCGTTGGTCGATTTACTGTTGCTGCGCCACATTCAGAAGAGAGCATTGAGGCGGGCATGGAGGAGTTGGAGCGCATCGATGCCACTACCGGTTTTGACTTTCCGGTGCGTCTGCTGGCGATAGTGCTTATTTCTGCCTTCTTCACCATGATGAACTACGGATCTTTCCTGGATGGCCTTGCCACTATTGGCGTGGGTATTGTGACCTATCTCTTCTCCCTTATGATTAAGCGGCTGCAGGTAAACCAGTTCATTGTGACCTTTACCAGCTGCTTTGTGGCTGCCGCCTTGGCCTTGCTGGTCTTTAATATCGGCTTCTGTTCCTCACTCAGCGCCATGATAATCGGTAGCATCGTAGTCTTCTTGCCTGGGGTGCCCATCACCAATGCCGTGCGCGATCTGCTTGCAGGAGACATGCTCTCAGGTGTTTCACGCGGCGTTGAATCGCTGCTGACTTCAATTGCCATTGCCGGCGGCGTGGGTCTTCTCCTCAGGATAGCCCCTCTTCCGGTGCACCCGGATGTATACCACGAGTTTTTCTATCCACTCCTGCTTGTATTTGCCTTTTTGGGCACCGTGGGAATAGCAATCATTGTTAACATTCCGCGACGTTATCTGGTGAGCGCCGGAGCAATCGCCGCCTGCGGCTGGGCCGTATATGAACTGGCCATCATGACAGGCAACTCCAGAATTATCGCGTGCTTCCTGGGCACCTGTGTTATTGCATTGATTGCCGAGATTGTAACAAGAATCACCAAAAACACGGCCACGCTGTTCATCATCCCAGCAATCTACCCGCTGGTTCCCGGCAAGATAATGTTTGCCGCCATGCTGGAGATGATCAACAATAACTTAGACGCAGCTGTCAGCATTGGCCTTGAGGCCGTATTAGTAGCAGGAAGCATAGCCGTTGCCCTGCTCATAGTAATCTCCCTCACCCGAATCATCGCAATGGTCTACGGCAGAATAAGGGATTTGATACAAGCCTGACAGGCTATTTTAGGTCGCGGATGGCTTTGAGCACGCTTTCTTTGTTGCTGTCGACGAGGCCAAGTGAGCCGCGGCCTTGCTGGTCAATGTAGCAGAACATGTACTCGTTTTTGCTGCTGCCAAAGCTCATGGTTCTTTCAACCGTATAGTAGTTTAAGCCGCCCTCTGCGCTATACACAATTGCGATATAGGTGCAGAGAAGCTCCTCGTCCAGCTCCAGCATCTCGATGAGAAAGCAGCTTCTGTTGCTGTCTATTGTTTCAAGAGTTACCGAGACGATATGCTCGGGGCCCAGCCCGTATTGGGGAGTGAGTCTATCGAGCACTTCAAACAGTTCATCGCTCCCTTGCAGGGCATATGCTTGCTCG
Organism: Coriobacteriia bacterium; assembly: GCA_009784425.1. Lineage (GTDB taxonomy): Bacteria > Actinomycetota > Coriobacteriia > Coriobacteriales > UBA8131 > WQXH01. Next base: position 1,776 of record WRBR01000131.1, read on the forward strand.
TCAGCAGAGAGGGTGGGAATAAGAGTCATTGCAACGGAAAACTCCCACTCAATTCTGAGCTCCTTTTCAACGCTTGCCGTATCAGAGTTTTGGAAGCACTTAATAAAATCGGATTCATTGCTGAATAAAAACTGGGGTAGGCTCTTTTGCTCGTAGAGATACCGTGCGTTGTATCTGATCTTTTGTTGGTCGGCGGTAAAAGACTGGCCACTCCCCTGATTGGCATTTTGGTTGGTGTTTTGATTGGTGTTTTGCTCAGCATACGGTTTAATCTCGCGTTCATGAGCTTTACTTACCTGAGCTACGATTGGCTGGTTGGTCTCAGGCTCAGGCTCAGAATTAACAGGCAACTGGCATCCAGAAAGCGTGCAGCCAAAGATAAGTGCCACGCAAAGGGTGAGTGATAGAACCAGATTTTTCATGTTTCCCTCGTTTCTGATGCAAGTCTCGTTGCCACGGGTTGTGGCTTACTTAATAATACGATTCAAGGCATCAAAGTGTCGGTAGTTAGTGGGACACCAGCCCGGCCCTCTGTTCCACTTAAGCTCAGTAGTTGAAGGGCATTTTAAAGGTCAAGAGCTCCTCACCCGTGGCGCTTACCTCAATATACATAAAGGCGGGGTTTTTGAGGGAGGGGTTTTGTTTGGTCCCCGGAATCTCAATGACCACATCGTAGGTAGCCGTCTCTTTATCACTGAGCATGAATTCTGCGGGCATCATATTGGAGCTTTCAGGCTTATTTGGCCAGAGAGCGTCGTCCAAAGTGACATCGTCAACAAACCAGTCAAAGGTACCAAAGGGAAGGGGAGAGCCGTACGTGTTAGTAATGGTGATGTTAGCGATAAGGAAGGTATTGCCTTCATCGGGCGTAATGCTGTTGTATGACTGGTCGGTTTTTAAGGAATTAACCGTAAAACTGAACCACTTGGTTTGATACTGCTGGCCTACTTGACCGGTGACTTCGCCGGTGAGAACCTCGTTGGCATCGCTCGGTGTGACGTTGCCGCCACCGCCATCATCGTTGCCACCGCCATCATCATTGCCATCACCGTTACCGTTTTCGGGGTCGATTTCGGTGACTACGATGGCTGGGTCGTTTGACGTTGAGGTGAACATGGGCATCAAAACCGCAAAGACCAGTGCAATAATCAGCGCTACAACAACAAGTACAATCGCAATGATGGCAACAAGCTTTCCTTTGCCTTTTTTGGGTTGAGCTTGAGCCGGTTGTGCTGCCTCTGGGGCAGCCGGTGGGGCAGCTGGCGGGGTATATTGCGGAGCAGCCGGCGTCTGGTAGCCTTGAACTGGCTGCCCTTGAGGTGCCTGAGGTGCCGGGGGTACCGGAGCTGCCGGGGGTGCCTGAGGTGCCGGTGTCGGAGGAGCCGGGGGTGCCGGGGGTGCCGGAGGTGCCGGAGGAGCCGGAGGTGCCGGGGGTGCCGGAGGCGCCGGAGG
>WRBR01000132.1 GCA_009784425.1 Coriobacteriia bacterium
ATCTCATTGACACCCCCGGGCATGTGGACTTTACCTATGAGGTAAGCCGCAGCCTGGCCGCATGCGAAGGCGCGCTGCTTGTTGTGGATGCCACGCAAGGTGTTGAGGCTCAGACCATCGCAAACGCCAACATGGCGGTGAATGCCAATCTTGAGATCATCCCGCTCATCAATAAGATAGATTTGCCTGCCGCAGATGTAGATCGCGTTAAGAACGAGATTGAAGAGGGTCTGGCAATCCTGGCAGAAAACGCCGTGAGCATCTCGGCAAAAACCGGAGAAGGCGTCCACGAGGTGCTTGAAGCGGTAGTTACGAGAATACCTGCCCCGGTTGGCAACCAGGACGCTCCCCTCAAGGCCCTCATTTTTGACTCGTACTTTGATTCTTATCGTGGCGTGGTTGCCTTGGTGCGTATCATGGATGGCGTGCTCAGCAAAGGAGACCAGATTCTGCTGATGGCCACCAAGGTGCAAACGCAGGCAGAAGAGGTGGGCGTGCGGCGCCCGGCTAATACGCCGGTGTCTGAGCTTACCGTTGGCGAAGTTGGCTATCTCATCACCGGCTTAAAGGACCCCCGCGACGTCAAGGTGGGTGACACGGTCACCTCAAGCCGCAACGGCGTAACTGAGCCGATAACCGGCTACCGCGAAGTTAAGCCCATGGTCTTCTCTGGCATTTTTCCGGTAGACGGCGACCAATACGAAGGGCTCCGCGAGGCCCTCGACAAGCTGGCTCTCAATGATCCGGCGCTCGTCTATGAGCCGGAGACCAGTCACGCGCTGGGCTTTGGCTTTAGGGTGGGCTTCTTGGGCCTCCTGCATATGGAGGTGGTCAAGGAGCGCCTTGAGCGCGAGTTTGACCTTGACCTGGTGGCAACCGCGCCGAGCGTTGAGTACCACATCTACACTACCAAGGGTGAAAAGCTGGTAATCCATACCCCGCAAGACATGCCTGATGCCAGCACCATAGAGCACATCGAAGAACCCTATCTTACCGCTACTGTCCTTATTCCGCCCGAATACGTGGGCGCGGTCATGGAGCTTTCCGTGAACCGGCGAGGCATCTTCAATAACATGACCTATCTCTCAGAGAACACCGTTGAGATGAAGTGGGAGATACCCCTCAGCGAGCTGGTGCTGGATTACTTTGACCAGCTCAAGAGCCGAACACGCGGTTACGCCTCGCTTGACTACGAGTTCAGCGAGTATCGCACCTCAGACCTGGTGAAGCTCGACATGCTCCTTGCCGGCAAACCGGTTGACGCACTCTCCTTCATCATCCATAAGGACAAGGCCTACGAGCGAGGTAACGCACTGGCTATCAAGCTCAAGGAAATCATCCCAAGGCAAATGTTTGAGGTCCCCATCCAAGCTGCCATCGGCGGCAGGGTGCTCGCTCGCACCACCGTCAAAGCACGCCGAAAAGATGTGCTGGCCAAATGCTACGGCGGCGATGTCTCCCGCAAGCGCAAGCTGCTTGAAAAACAAAAAGCCGGCAAAAAGCGCATGAAAAGCATCGGCTCGATTGACGTTCCACAAGAAGCCTTCATGGCCCTGCTCAAACTCGATGAATAATTCTTCACTCTTTACTCTTAATTCTTCTCTCTTGCTGGCTCCCATGGCCGGGGTGAATGATCCGGTTTTCAGGGCTATTTGCAAGCGCATGGGGGCGGCTCTCACCTACACAGAGATGATCAGCTCCAAAGGCTTGGCCTATGGCAATGCGAGAACACAAGAGATGATTGCCGGCCTGCCTGAAGACAAGCCCTACGCGGTGCAGTTGTTTGGCAATGAGCCTGAGGTCATGGCAGCTGAGGCGCAGAGGCTGCACGAGCAACTTGCAGACGATATTGCGCTCATCGACATCAACATGGGTTGCCCGGCGCGCAAGGTTGCCTCTGCCGGCAGCGGTGCAGCGCTGTTGGAAAAACCTGACTTAGCCGCAGCCATTGTATCGGCTGTGAGCTCTGCAGTGAGTGTGCCGGTTACGGTGAAGATGCGCCTCTTACATGAATCTGATGACGCAACTACCCTCGGTTTTGCCGAGCGTATGGCTCAGAGCGGTGCCGCCGCCCTCACTATTCACGGACGAACAGCCGGCCAGTTCTACACGGGCACGGCGCGCAAAGACATCGTAGGTGTGCTGGCGCGGTATCTGGAGATACCGGTAATCGCCAGTGGTGATGTATACAGCGCAGACGACATACAGACCTACTGGGACGAGGGAGCAAGCGCAGTAATGGCAGCACGCGGCGCACGCGGAAACCCCTGGATATTTGCCGGAGATAAACCGAGTTTGGAAGAGGTAGTATCCATTGCTCGTGAGCATACGATGCGACTCTATGAGTGGGAGCCGCGCAAGTTGGTCTGGATGCGCAAGCACCTGGCCTGGTACTTTAAGGGTGCCCCTCACGCCCTCAAAGTGCGCAAAGCCGTGCAAACTGCTGTTACCCTTGAGGATTATTTAGAGATTCTGGACGTATGCCTATGAAGTACGAATCTCTTTATCTACATATACCGTTTTGCAAGAAGCGCTGTGCCTACTGCGATTTCACTACCGAGGCAGTGGCGCAGGACGACCCAGTTATGGACGAGTATCTGGCGCAGCTTATCAGCGAAATCAGGCAGGCAACCAAAAAAGGTGAACTAGCGCAGATCCGCACGATATACCTGGGCGGCGGCACGCCAACGCACCTGGGGCATAAAAGGCTGGTGGAGCTGGCTTATCTCCTTTCTCTCAACATCAAGCTTGAGCAGGTGGAGGAATACACCATTGAAGCAAATCCAGAATCGCTGACTGAAGCGATAGTAAACGACCTCTTTGCTCTCGGGGTTAACAGACTTTCATTGGGAGTGCAGAGCTTTGTTGACTCTGAGCTTAAGACGCTTGGACGCATACACGATGCAGATAGGGCAAAAAAGGCTGTGGCTGATGCACGGGGGCGCTTTACAAATATCAGCCTTGACTTGATGTGCGGTATTCCCGGACAGACAGCAGATTCCTGGCAGTATTCACTTGAGCAGGCGCTACTACAGAGTCCAGAGCACCTCAGCATATATCCTTTACAGCTTGAAGAAGGCACGGAGTTAGCACAGAGAGCTGGGGTTTCTGGTACAGCAGGTGACAAGGGGACG
>WRBR01000133.1 GCA_009784425.1 Coriobacteriia bacterium
AGAACATCCTGCTTAAGTTGATTATCGCCGCAAATGACGACATCAAAAAAGCAAGCGTGGGTATTATCTACGTGGATGAGATTGACAAGGTAGCCCGTAAGGCCGAGAATCTCTCAATTACTCGCGATGTTTCTGGCGAGGGCGTGCAGCAGGCGCTTCTTAAGATAATCGAGGGCACCGAGGCTTCGGTACCGCCGCAGGGCGGGCGCAAGCACCCTCATCAAGAACTTTTGAAGATTGACACCACCAACATTCTCTTTATCTTGGGCGGTGCCTTTGTGGGCCTGGACAAGATAGTTGCCGACCGCATTGGTCGCAAGGGTGTAGGCTTTGCAGCTGAGATTAAAAAGCGCCTTGAGAAAAACTCGTCTGAGATACTGGCCAAGACCCTCCCAGAAGACCTGCACAGCTTTGGCATGATTCCTGAGTTTGTTGGCCGTATCCCGGTGATCTGTGTGGTGGATGAGCTCTCTAAAGAAGACCTCGTCAAGATTCTCACTATGCCCAAAAACGCGCTGGTCAAGCAGTACGAGCGCATGTTCTCCTTTGAAGAAGTGGGACTGAGCTTTACCGAGAGCGCTCTTGAAGAGATTGCCAAGGAAGCCTTTGAGCACGGCACCGGCGCACGCGGACTCCGCGCAATTTGCGAGCGCACCCTCATGGATACCATGTACGAGCTCCCGGATAACAAGAGCATTGCCGAGGTTTTGGTAACCCCAGAAGCCGTACGCGGCGAAAACGGTCCCACCCTGGTGCTGCGCACCAAAGCCCGCTCTAAGGCAAGTTAAGTGAGTTAAGAGTTAAGAGTTAAGAGATAAGAGATAAGAGTTAAGAAAAAGAACCTGTCATCCTGAGCGAAGCGAAGGATTTAGTCAACGACTTACACATTCGCCGGTTACGCCGGCGAATCCATTAGTGTCAGCAAACGTAGATTTTGACAAGAGGATGTTGAGCCAGATGCAAGACTTACCAAAGAATTATGACCCATCTTCACTGGAAGAAGAGCTGTTTGCTCAGTGGGAGCAGGCAGGTTACTTTGCACGCTCCGCTGCTGGCTTTGCCAACGAGGAACTGCCTCCCTACACCATAGTCATACCTCCTCCCAATGTTACCGGCGTTTTGCACATGGGCCACGCGCTCAACAACACTCTCCAGGATATCCTGGTGCGCACAGCACGCATGAAGGGCCACCCCACGCGCTGGATAGTTGGCACCGACCACGCCGGGATTGCCACGCAGAATAAGGTAGAGCAAATGCTCTCTGAGAAGGGGCTCTCGCGCTTTGACGTAGGCAGAGAGGCCTTTGTGGAGGCCTGCTGGGAGTGGCGTCGTGAGTACGGCTCCACCATCATCGAGCAGCTCAAGGCTATGGGCTGTTCCTGCGACTACGAGCGCGAGCAATTCACTATGGACCACGACTACGCCGAGGCGGTACGCAAGGTCTTTGTAGACTGGTACAACAATGAGTTCATCTACCGGGGCTTTCGTATCATCAACTGGTGCCCGCGCTGCACAACGGCCTTGGCTGATGACGAAGTTGAGCATATGGAGGAGAACGGAACGCTCTGGCATCTCCGCTATCCGCTGGTTGAGCCTATGGACGGCATTGAATACCTCGTGGTGGCAACCACGCGCCCTGAGACGATGCTGGGTGACACCGGCGTTGCCGTAAATCCTGCAGATGAGCGCTATCAGGGACTGCTCGCTAAGGGTGCCTCGGTGCGCCTGCCTCTCATGGACCGCGAGATTCCTCTCTTTGCAGATGACTACGTTGACCCTGCTTTTGGCACGGGCGCGGTAAAGGTTACTCCTGCGCATGACCCCAATGACTTTGACATGGGCGAGCGCCAGGGCCTGCCGCAGATCAACGTCTTTGACGAGCATGCGGTGGTCAACAAGCTGGGCGGTCGCTTTGAGGGCATGACCCGCGAGCAGGCCCGCGAGGCCGTGGTTGCCGCTTTGGAGGAGTTAGACCTTCTTGAGAAGGTTGAGGAGCATCAACACGCCGTAGGGCACTGCTATCGCTGCGACACTACCCTAGAGCCGTGGCTCTCCGAGCAGTGGTTTGTAGCAATGAAAAAGCTCGCTGATCCTGCTATAGACGTGGTACGCACCGGCGAGGTACGCTTTTACCCCAAGCGCTGGGAGAACACTTACTTTCACTGGATGGAGAATATCCGTGACTGGTGTATCTCGCGCCAGCTTTGGTGGGGGCATCGTATTCCCGTCTTTTACTGCACTGAGTGCGATTGGTCGCGCGCTCTTTATCAAGACCTTGAGATATGCCCTGAATGTAAGGGTAAGTTGAAACAAGACGAGGATGTTTTAGACACCTGGTTCTCTTCGCAGCTCTGGCCCTTTGCTACACAAGGCTGGCCCGGTGTTGCTGGACACGAAGAGGAGCTCGCCGCTTATTACCCAACGCAGGTGCTCTCAACGGCCCGCGACATCATCTTCCTCTGGGTAGCGCGCATGATACTCTCCTCACTCGACTTTATTGACGCGGTGCCCTTCAATGACGTACTCATCCACCCCACGGTGCTTGACCGCTTTGGCAACATCATGTCCAAAAGCCGAGGCAACGGCATAGACCCCGTTGACCTCATCAACAACTACGGCGCCGACGGCATGCGCTTTGGCCTGGCCCTCCAGGTCACCGGCAACCAAGACCTCAAATTCAACGAAGAAAAACTCCTGGGCTCCCGCAACTTCGCCACCAAAATATGGAACGCCTCAAGATTTGTGCTAATGAACCTTAACTCTGTCATCCTGAGCGAAGCGCAAAGCGCTGAGCCGAAGGACCCAGTCAAATCACTTACAAGCACAGAAAACGAGACAGTGGTACAGAGGGACGGGGTTGGTGTACCATTTTCACGCAGAGATACTAGCTTGGCACTCTCTTCAGAAAATGGGACACCAACCCCGTCCCTCTGTACCACACCCACCCCTCACACCCAAGCTGACCGCTGGATACTCTCAAAACTCGCCCGCCTCACCGAAGCACTCAGCGACCCTGAAACAATCTACGACTTTGGCGCACGCGCACGCCTGCTCCAACGCTTCTTCTGGAACGAGTTCTGCGACTGGTACATCGAAAT
>WRBR01000134.1 GCA_009784425.1 Coriobacteriia bacterium
AACCCCGTCCCCCCTGTTCCACCAATCTGGGACACCAACCCCGTCCCTCTGTACCAATTCAACCCCGTCCCTCCTGTGCCACACCAAAAAGACAGGGGGTTATTTTTCGTCTCTCTTGGCTTGATACTCCGCAATGAGTTTTTTGGAGACGTCGCCGGGGACCTCTTCGTAACCGTCTACTTCTATGGTAAATGAGCCTACGCCGCGGGTCATGGAGCGCAGGTCCTTGGCGTAGGTGACTACTTCCTTGTAGGGCACGCGCGCTTTGATGACCTGTCTGCCGTTTTCGTCGGCGCTCATGCCGGCAACGCGGCCGCGACGGGTGGAGAAGTCGCCCATGATGGTGCCGGCGTATTCTTCAGTTACCGTAACCTCAACATTGGCCATGGGCTCAAGGATGTAGGGGTCTGCTTTTTCGCAGCAAGCGCGGAACGCAAGACGCCCGGCGCTCTTGAAGGCCATTTCGTTACTGTCTACTGAGTGATAGGATCCGTCAAAGACGGTTGCCTTAACATCAACAAAGGGGTCATCGGTGAGAAAGCCCTCAACCATAGCGTCCTTGATGCCCTTGTCAACGGCAGGAATCAAACCACGGGGGATGCGGCCGCCTACCACTTTGTCTTCAAACACGTAACCGCCACCTGGATTGGGCTCCAGGCGCACCCAGCAGTCGCCAAACTGCCCGGCTCCACCGGTCTGCTTTTTATGGCGACCTTGCGCCTCAGCGGTTTTGCGGATGGTTTCGCGGTAAGGCACTTTAACCTCAAGCAGCCTAGCCTCAATGCCACTGCGTTCCTTAAGGCGTGAGAGTATCAGGTCAACGGTTCCATCGCCCAGGGTTGTGAGGATGGTCTGACGGGTCTGATCATCGCGATGAAGCGTGATACAGGGATCCATATCGGCAACCTTGGCAAGAAAGTCTCCCAGTTTGTCCTCGTCGTTTTTGCTTGCGGCTTCAAGTGCCACCGGATAAAGCGGCTTGGGCAGCTCGAGGGGTGCCAGTTGAATCTTTCCTGAGACGGAGAAGGTATCGCCGGTGCGCGCCTCACCCAACTTGGGGATAACAACGATGTCGCCGGCACGCGTGCTCTTCACGTCGGTGGTTTCTTTGCCCATCATGATGTAGATGTGCGCCACACGCTCTTTTTTCTTGTTGGTGGCGTTGATGAATTCCATGCCGGGCGTAATAACGCCGGAAAGCACTTTAACAAAACTCAGACGACCCACAAAGGCATCTGAGACCGTTTTAAAGACGAAGAAGGCAGCCTCGCCGCTTTCGTCGATGTGGTATTCGTTGCCGTCAGCTGTGGGGAAGGGTCCGTGCGCGTCAGGGGCGGGGAAGTAGGTGACAATGTCATCCATGATGACCTCAATGCCCTGCTCAACCAGCGTGGAGCCTACAAACACGGGAATGAAGAGCTCTTGGACAATGGCCTTGCCTAAGAGGCTTTCCAGCTCTTCTTGAGTGAGTTGTTCTTCGCCATCCAGATACTTCATCATGAGCTCGTCGTCTGCCTCGGCAACCAAATCGCAGAGTTTATCGCGGGCGGCCTGTGCCTCGTCTTGATACTCGGCAGGGATGTCATCAATGCGCTCTTTGCCGCCCTCGTGATAGCGGGCCTTCATGCGGATGACATCGATGATGCCCTTGAAGTCTTTGTCCACGCCAATGGGAATGGTCACGGCACCAACGCGCTGGCCAAAACGCTCGATGAGCCCGTTCATGGCGGCATCGTAGTCTGCGTGCTCGCGGTCTATGTGGTTAATAAAGAAGGAGCGGCACAGACGTTTGCGGTCGGCTATATCCCAGAGTTTAACGGTGTTGACCTGTGCGCCTGCCACCGCATCAATCACAAAAACTGCCATTTCGGCTGCTCCCATAGCTGCGATGGTCTCTCCGATAAAGTCGTCAGAGCCAGACGTGTCAAGGAGATTTATCTTGAAACCCTTGTGGTGTATCGGTGCAAGGGAGCTTGAGATGGTAAAGCCACGTTTGACTTCTTCTGGGTCATAATCAAGGTTAGACTTGCCATCATGGGTGGTGCCCAGGCGTGTGGTGCGGCCAGAGACGTGTAGCATAGCCTCTGCAAAAGAAGTCTTGCCGGCGCCATCTTGCCCAAGGAGTACGATATTACGGACCTGCTCGGTTGCTGGTGCTGCCAAATCAATCACCTTTCCTCAAATCATGCCAAAATACGTGCGCGAACTACTATAGCAAAAAAGACCTATAATGAGGGGCTATCTGCTCAATTGCTTTGAGAAAGGAACAACAAACATTGTCAAATGACTACAAAGAGACGATGAATCTTCCTAAAACGGAGTTTCCCATGCGTGCAGGTCTTACGCAAAGTGAGCCTAAGCGCCTGCAAAAATGGGATGAGATGAATCTCTATCACCAAGTGCTGAAGAAAAATGAGGGCAACGAGCCCTACGTCTTGCACGACGGTCCGCCCTACGCAAACGGCCCCATTCACATGGGTCATGTTTTCAATAAAGTTCTCAAAGACATCATCGTTAAGTACCGCTCGCAGCGCGGTTATTATTCTCCCTACGTGCCCGGCTGGGACTGCCACGGGCAGCCCATTGAGCACATGGTTGAGGTAACACTTGGCCCCGAGAAAATGGCCAAGATAGACAAACCCACGCTCCGCAGGCTCTGCAGGGAGTGGGCAGAAAAATATGTTGACATCCAGCGCGAAGGCTTCAAACGCCTGGGAGTTTTGGGCGAATGGGAAGATCCCTATCTTACCTATGCCCATTCCTACGAGGTGGGTAACGTGGAGGTCTTCAAGAAGCTCTACGAAGGCGGCGAGATCTATCGCGGACGCAAGCCCATCCACTGGTGCTCAAACTGCCACACGGCTCTCGCTGAGGCCGAGATTGAATACGCGGACAAGCAGTCAAGCTCCATCTTTGTTGCCATCAAGGTGGCAGAGCCGGCGGATTCGCCTCTGCGCGCGAGATTTGAGGGCAAGAGCGCGCTCTTTGATGCCTGGCTGCTCATCTGGACCACCACTCCCTGGACACTGCCGGCTAATACCGCG
>WRBR01000135.1 GCA_009784425.1 Coriobacteriia bacterium
CCAGCCCTGAAAGACTCCACTGCACAAAACCTCGTATTTGTACTCGATAATGCTCTCAGGCTCCTGCACCCCTACATGCCTTTCATCACCGAAAAGATCTGGCTCTCTCTCCCGCATGGCAGCACCCGCCCCTCACTCATGATCGCCGAGATGCCTGACGCCGCCGAGCTCTCCGCCTTAATCGACGAACCTGCCGAGCAAAATCTCGAGCTACTGATTGCCGTAGTAGGCACCGTAAGGAGCGTGCGCGCCCGCTACGGAATATCGCCGCGTGAGCTGCTTTCAGTGGTGGTGCGCACATCCGGCAGTCAAGCAGCAGCCAGCGCTGAGAGCCTGGCCGCCATGACCGAGTCAATCGCAACCCTGGGCAATGTGAGCAATTTCGCAGCGTCCCCTGATGCCGATAAACCCCAGCAGTCATCTGTTTCAGTGGTTGACGAGTTAGAGATATTCGTAGTACTTGAGGGTTTAGTCGACTTTGCTGCTGAACGCGAGCGCTTAACAAAAGAGCAAGCCAAACTAAACGAGGACCTGACCAAGCTCCAGAAGAAACTCTCCAACGAAGGCTTCATCGCCAAGGCTCAACCCGAGATCATCGAAAAAACCCGCACAGACGTAGCCGACACCTCCGACGCCCTCACCCGCCTCGCCGCCCAACTGGAAGCACTACCTCAGGAGTAAGACAATAAACGCCCGAGCAAAATCAGAGTCTTTTCAGAAGGCCTTAGAAATAATCAAGGCTTCTCTCACCTTTGGCATCAACCCCTCACTGGAACCTATGAAAGCTATTTGCACAGAGCTGGGTAACCCCCAACAAAACTACCGCTGCATACAGGTGGGCGGAACAAACGGCAAGAGTTCCACCAGCCGCTACCTGGCTGCCTTACTGCAAGCAAGTGGCCACTCAGTAGGACTCTACACCTCACCGGAGCTGGTCTCCATCACCGAGCGCATCGAGATAAACGGCACCACGATAGACGAGGAGAGCTTTGCTGATGCAGTCATCTTGGTACATAAAACCGCAGTTGAAGCCCAGATATCCCTGACCGAGTTTGAACTCATCACCGCTGCCGCACTTTTGATTTTTGCACAACATGAAGTAGATTTCGCAGTACTTGAAGTGGGCCTCGGCGGTCGCTGGGACGCAACCAGCGTAGTATCCCCAGTAGTAGCGGTACTCACCGGCGTTGATCTGGATCACACCGCTATTCTGGGAGACACCATAGCCGAGATAGCAGCCGAAAAGGCAGCGATAATAAAGCCAAGCACTGCAGCTGTGGTAGCCCCCACAGACTCTGCTGCGCTGGCAGTCTTCAAGGAAGAGGCAATGAAGAAACAGGCTCGCTATATTGAGGTGCCAAGCGCTCTCGAGCCCGAGTGTAACTCCTATCAGGCTCAAAACAAGCTCACCGCCCTTACCACTGCACGCGAGTTACTGGGCTCGGATGCATTAACCGAGACCAAGGCTTATCAGGTAATGGACAACACCGTCATCCCCGGACGTCTCGAGATAGTACATACCAATCCGCTGGTGATCATCGATGCAGCACACAACCCCGCGTCTGCACGCACCCTTGTTGAAAGCTACTCACAACCAAAGGCAACTCTGCTGCTTGCCGTACTGGCAGACAAAGACGCCTCGGGAATCATCCAAGCTCTCGCCCCTTACTTCGCTGTAATCGTAGTAACCCAAACCTCAAGCTCCCGCGCCATCCCCGCTCACGAGCTTGCAAGTCTGGTTGAACAACAAACCGGCAAGGCACCACGCACCTTCTCGTCTCCCCAAGAGGCCCTCGCAGAGCTACTCACACAAAGTAAGCCCATTATCGCCACCGGCTCCATAACCCTAGCCGGAGAAGTCAAGCAACTTTTGACAGATTGATGTATTTACTCACGAAACAGTAAGTTCTGATAGAATTATCAAGTTCTCAGTAATCTATAACCAGAAGGAAGTCTGATGGAAGAGTTACTTAATGCGCTAATTACACCTGAGGTCATCTTAGCAATACAGGCAATCATAGTGGTCATTGGTGTTTTTTACCTTATTTCAATTATCTGGGTTATCCGAGATTCCTATCTTCGCGGCGCCAATCCCGTGATTTGGGGCATCATTGGTCTCATTCCCTTTATTGGGGCATTCTTCTATGCAATGATGCGCCCGCCCATGCTGCTTGCTGATAAGGATGAGCAGAACCTGGACTTTGCTCTCAAGCAGCGCCAGCTGATGCACTACGGCGAGTGCGGCAAATGCGGTTACCCGGTTGAGCGCGAATACCTGATGTGCCCGCGTTGCAGCACGCAGCTCAAGAATGAATGTAAGCGTTGTGGGCATGCCCTTAACCCGGAATGGCAGGTCTGCCCGTATTGCTGCACGCCGGTTGGTTAAGCAATGTCGGTTTCGGTTTCGCTACCTGACGGCTCGCTCAAAGAATTACCCCAAGGATCAGATATTGCCGCCCTGGCCGCCAGTATAGGCCCGGGTCTGGCTAAAGCAGCCCTCGCAGGCAGGGTAGGAGGAGAGATGGTGGATCTCTCCTTTGTTTTATGCGATGGCGATGCGGTTGAGATAATCACTACCAGCTCGCCTGAGGCGCTTGACATTCTGCGCCACTCTACCGCGCATATCATGGCCGAGGCGGTTTTGGAGCTCTATCCAAGCGCGCAGTTTGGCATTGGACCGTCTATCGAAGACGGATTTTACTATGACATAGAGCTCAAGGAATCACTTTCTACTGAGGACTTTGCGGCCATTGAGAAGGTCATGGAGCGCATTGTTTCTGAGAAGCTCGGCTTTGATCGTGAAGAGGTGACCAAGGAGCGCGCGCGAGAGATCTTTGCGCATGACCCGCTCAAGCTTGAGCTCATTAACGAACTGCCGCCGGAAGAAACCGTCTCCGTGTACAGGCAAGGAGCTTTTGTTGACCTATGCCGCGGCCCGCATTTGCCCAACACCGGGCTTGCCAAGGCTTTCAAGCTCACTAAACTGGCTGGCGCTTATTGGCGCGGGGACTC
>WRBR01000136.1 GCA_009784425.1 Coriobacteriia bacterium
GACTCACTGGGACAAAAGGGGACGGTTCATGTGTCCTGCTGGTGTCCTGGGACACCAGCAGGACACATGAACCGTCCCCTTTTGTCCCAGTGACGGCCCCAACTGACTCATGAGTGGGCCGGTAAGCCGGATTCTGTCATGTATGGCCATTTATCTGGGAATAACGTCGCCGTTATCCTCTAGCTGACAACCCGGGCGCCAATTGGGCCAATTGGTAGCGCCCCTATTTGTCATTGCTCCGGATGGGGTTTGCCAAGCCGCTGCGTTACCGCAACGCTGGTGCGCTCTTACCGCACCGTTTCAGCTTTTCCGGCACACTTGCGCGCGCTGGAGTTTTCTTTTCTGTGGCACTTTCCGTAGAGTCACCTCTCCCAGCCGTTAGCTGGCATCCTGCCCTGTGGAGTCCGGACTTTCCTCACCTTCATCTGCTGAAGCAGTAGGGTAATACCCCGGTAACAGCATGGTAAAGGCGCGGCCATATGGCCCACTCACGATGATTCTAGCACAGCTTAATGATAAAATTGAAACACTATCCCCAAAGGAGAACCAGCATGTTTAAGAGACTTAAGGCACGTGCGGCTCAGTCCCTTGCAATACTATTGTCAGCTACCCTGCTTTTTACTCTGCATGGTTGCTTGCCAATTCTTGTGTATGAACTTGTCTATGACAAAACGAGCGACCCGCCGCTGCAACAGCTTACGCCGCCGGAGTATGAAACCAGCGGTGTGTTTATTGATTACACCTTTGAGGAGCTCTGCGATAGGTTTTTTGAGTACGAGATAACCCTCGACAGTCTCCTCTTGAACCAATTGGTAACCAACCCCAAGGAGCTTGGTATCAAGGTACCCAGACCTGCCACACTCGGTGACCACTCATTAGAAGCCTGGCAGGCAGATAATCAATTCTACAGCGAGATTTTAGATGCCCTGGAAAATAGTCCCAAGATTAATTTTGATGCCTTAACGCCTCAGCAACAACGCGAGGCGAGCTACATAAAGGAAACACTTGAGCTCACCCTGCTCTACGAGGAATTCTTTTACTATGAAAGTCCCTTGAAGCCATCAACCGGGGCACAGGCCATGCTTCCGCTCAGCCTGATGGACTACAGCTTCAGGTGTGTTGAGGATGTAGAGATCTACCTGGAGGTTCTTGAGGACTTTCCGCGGTATTTTGATCAGTTGCTAGCAAATGAACAAGAAAAAATCAACCAGGGACTAGCTATGCCCCTTGAGGCTATGGAAGACACCATAGAAGAAGCCAGGGCCTACACCGGCTCAGCGGACACCCATATACTCAATAAGTCCTTTAGCGAAATGCTCCAAATGGCGGTGGAGGAAGCACGCGAGGCTGGAAGGGACGCCTCGGATCTTGCCGACCTTACCACCAAGCAGATCAGTGATTTCAATAACCAAAATGTAGCAGCGCTCGAGGAGTTTGTTATTCCCGCCTATGACACCCTGCTCAAAACCTTAGAATCACTAGCGCAGTACTGTAAGCCGGGCACACGCCTCTTTGACTACCCTCTGGGTAGAGAGTATTACACGCTCAAAATGCAGGCTCAGGGCTTTGCTGAAGGACCGCAAGAAGCCATCAGAACACTCGAGAGGTCACTGCGTGAAAACTGGGGCATCATTATGAGTGACACCGAGGCACTCTACCTTGGAGACCAGGCTCTGAAGGCTGCGGTTGAGGCGATAGGCGATGACCCCGAAGATTTCATTGAGTTTGTGCGGGAGCAATCCACGGCTGAATTTGCCGGCATCAGGGAGCTCAACTACACCATCAAGATAGCTCCGGATGCCTCTCCCAATGACTACGCTATGGCATACTTTCTCATTCCGCCGGTAGACAACCCGCAGCAGAATACCATCGTATTCTTCCCCCGAAATATCTCAGACGAGGTTGACCTTTACTGCACCGTAGCCCACGAAGCCTATCCGGGGCACATGTATCACTTCTTTGCCTACAGTATTGAAGAGCCCAGCAACATTAGCAAGATACTGGGCAGCTCGGCTTTTATTGAAGGCTGGGCCATGTATTCGCAGGGTTTTGCGATGGGGTACCTGGACGTTGAGCCAAATATCGTTGAGGCATATAACGCCTATGACCGCTTTGCCTACGGCCTTCAGGCGCGCGTGGATTTGGGAATCAATTTTCAGGGCTGGGGTGTTGAAGAAACAGCACGCTATCTGTCCAACTGGGGATTTGATAGCGCCGCACAAGCAATCTTTGACACCAGCCTCAAGCAGCCGGTTGCCTATCTGCCCTATGGGCTTGGCCTCGTAAAGTTCAGAGATATGCGCATCCAGGCAGAAAAAGAGCTGGGCGGAGGTTTTGACCCAATTGCCTACCATCAGATGCTCACCGGTCTTGGCCCCGTACCCTTTGACATGCTGGATACTGAGATGCAGGCCTGGCTAAGAGAGCAATCCAGTAACCCTGCCTCGGTTTGATTCTTATGGCTTGATGGCGGTTTCTGGGCGGATTTCAAAAACAACATTTGACGGCAAGGGCTTTGACCGCTACCATATACAACTCTGCGTCTTCCGCTAGCGAACTAGCAGCACTGGGATGTCGTCTAATGGTAGGACAGCGGATTCTGGTTCCGTCAGTGAGGGTTCAACTCCTTCCATCCCAGCCAGCATCCCAAGACACAGAGCAAAGTACGCCCCGTTCGTCTAGCGGTTTAGGACACCGCCCTCTCAAGGCGGAGGTCACGGGTTCGAATCCCGTACGGGGTACCACATTTACCAAAGACCCCTCTTGGGGTCTTTTTCACTTGGGACAGAGGGACGGGGCTGGAACAGAGGGACGGGGTTGGAACAGGGGGACGGGGTTGGAACAGGGGGGACGGGGTTAGTGTTCCAATTTGACCAAGGTCAAATTGGAACACTAACCCCGTCCCCCCTGTTCCA
>WRBR01000137.1 GCA_009784425.1 Coriobacteriia bacterium
GCGGCAATGGCATCAAGCATCTTGGAGAGGTCAGCAATGAACCTCTCAACGTACTGCACAAAACTGTTGTTTTGAGACGATACAAACTTGAAGTCTCCGGCTTTTGCCGCTTTTTCAAGGGATTCTGCCCAGTTTCCTATCTCGTCTGCATACACTCCGCGGCTTGACCCCTTAATTCCGTGCACCACTATGGCGTAATTGGACAGGTGGTCGGCCTGCACTCCCTTAATTTCATCAAGCAAGGGGATGGTGTTTTTGGCAAAGGAGCGCAGTACGCTTAAATAGACGTCTTTGTCGTTGCCAAAACGCCTCATGCCCTTGCTGATATTGATGGAATTAGCCAGGTCTCCCCATACTCTGCGGTCAAAACCGCAGCGCCTGTCGTCGCCCTTGCGTCTGTCTACTCCGCTGCGCGCATCGGGAAAGCTCTTTCCTCCTATGTTTATCTCCTTGATTCCCAGTTCCTTTTCTTTTTCTTTGTTGCGTACCCAACGTCTCACGATATTGTCTAAAACCACGGTATCAATCGGCTTGGACAGATAGGCTTGAAAACCCTTGTTGATGAACATCTCTTCGCTGCCCGAAACAGCGTTGGCGGTTAAGGCGATGATGGGGATGTTCCTGGCGTATTCAGTATTGATTGCCCTGATACGCTGAGCTGCCTCTACGCCGTCCATGCCCGGCATCATGTGGTCCATGAAGATGGCATCGTAGTGCAAAACTTCATCACGGATTGCATCGATAGCCTGTTGGCCATTCAAAACGCAGTCGATGTGCATGTGATAGGGCTTCATAAGCCCTTTGGCAACATCCAGGTTTGTCTCAACATCATCAACCACCAAAACGCGGGCATACGGCAGGCTGATACGATACAGCTTAGACTCCCTCTTTCGCCTGTGCTCGTGGTACTTGAAGTCTCTGAGTCTTCTGGATACCTCAGGTCCTATCACTTCATCGGTGGTATAACCCTGCGGGATGTGCACCGTAAAGGTTGAGCCTATTCCGTACTCGCTCTCGATTTTCATCGTGCCGCCCATGAGGTCAAGCAGGCGTTTGGCTATCGGCAGCCCCAGTCCTGTTCCCATTATCGTACGATTGGCCTTTACGTCCATCTGCGCATAATCTTCAAACAGGCGATGCATGCTCTCGGATTGTATTCCTACGCCGGTATCCTTAACGTACGCGGTGAGCACGGTTGATCCGTCTTGTTCCTCCGAGCAGCTTAAGCCCAGCTCAACCAAACCCTGCTTGGTGTATTTGAATGCATTGGTGAGGATGTTGTTGAGAATCTGCTTAACCCTGAGTTCGTCGCCAAAAAGCCGCGCCGGCAAGTCCTCGTCTATCTTGAGGATAAATTCGATAGGCTTGTCTTCTCGGTAGACTATGCACTGGGTGAGCGCGTCGTTCAGAAGGCTCGGCACGTCGTACTCAAGCACGTTGAGCTCAAATTTGCCCGCCTCTACCTTGGAGATATCCAAGATGTCATTAACCATGTTCAGTAGGGTGCTGCCGGCGCTGTTGATTTTGCCGATGTTCTCATAGTCGTCATCGAAGAGGCCACCGGTTTCCAGGGTGAGCTCCGAAAGACCGATAATCGCGTTAAGCGGGGTTCTCATTTCATGGCTCATATTGGCAAGGAAGCTGGATTTTGCCTCATTGGCATCTTCAGCCGCCTTGAGCGCAACCTCCAACTCTGCAGCGCTCTTCTCAACCTTGGACATCATCTGCTTATACTCGGTCAAATCGCGTACATAGGCGGCCAAGGCGTAGTGCTCGCCAAAAGGAATTCTTACCAGGGTAATTTCTGTTGGAATGGGTGTTCCGTCCAGCGTTTGATGCATCCATTCAAAGATGCAGAAGCCCGCCTCCATTGCCTGCTGAGTCACAATGGGTATCAAATCACTTGATTTGCGCCCGTCAGGCTGGTACTCAGGATTAAGATCATTAAATCGAGTTACAAACTCATCGCTGCTATTTAATTTGAAAAGTCGAACCGACTCCGCATTGCAGTCAACAAGCTTGAACTCTCTATCCCAGAGATTTACGGCAAGCGGGTTTGACTCCAATAAATGTCGTGTCAGCTTATGCGTCTCTGCAAGCGCTGCTTGCTGCCTTTCGAGGGATTGCAGCATCTCCTTTTCTTCGCGCAGGTCGCGCGTGTAGGCGGCAACAACCAAGTCGTCTCCCTTGCGCAAAGGGACTGCCTTAATCAGCACAGGCAAGGGAGTGCCGTCTAAGAACTGGTGCATCCACTCATACTCCAGGGGTTCACCGTGAAACAATGTGTCGAGTATCTCAAATGAGCGCTCTCTTGAAGGAGTGCCATCAGGTTGGTATTCAGGACTCAGATCAAAAAAGCGGTCCTTGTACTCTTGCTTGTCCTTTAGGTTGAAGAGCTTGACCGCCTCGTCGTTACAATCGATGATCTCGTAGTTCTTACTCCAAAGCCTACACGCCATTGGCGCTGAGTCGAGCAAAAGCATGGCGCGATCAAACGCCTCCTGAATGTGTTCAGTAACCTTTTGGTCTACACGCGATTCTTTTGCCATGCCACACCCCTTAGTAAAATAATTACACTATTCTCCCAGATCAATTCCCCTAAGGGCACTATACTCCCTTCTCAGTGCTTTTTCACTGACAAATAGGCTCTTAGCAGCAAATTGTTGCCAATCTATAAAAAACTTTACAGTTTTCCTTGGTTCAGAACCTACGGGGCTGGAACAGAGGGACGGGGTTGGAACAGGGGGACGGGGTTGGAACAGGGGGGACGGGGTTAGTGTTCCAATTTGACCAAGGTCAAATTGGAACACTAACCCCGTCCCCCCTGTTCCA
>WRBR01000138.1 GCA_009784425.1 Coriobacteriia bacterium
GGGCAGCGATATCAGCATCATCGAAGGCGCTATGGGACTCTTCGACGGCTTGGACGCTGCCGGGAGCTCATCTTCAGCGCAGATTGCCAAGATCACGCAAACGCCGGTGATACTGGTGCTGAACCCTGCACGCATGACCCGCACCGCCGCTGCCCTAGTACTGGGCTGCCAGCAGTTTGACCCCGAGGTACACATCGCCGGTGTCATCCTCAACAAGGTACGCGGCGCACGCCACGAAAAGCTCATCCGCGAGTGCATCGAGAGCACCTGCGGCATCCCCGTACTCGGCGCCATCCCTACTGACGAGCGCCTCATCGTCCCCGACCGCCACCTAGGCCTGCTCTCAAGCGAGGAAGCCCCCGCACGCGAGCAACTCCTCAACAACATCGCCGACGCCATCGAGGAGTACGTCGACATTGAGAGCTTCATCACGATGGAACCTGACAGGTGTGAAAACACATTAATTCGTCATTCCGGGCTTGTCCCGGAATCTAATAACATGCCATTCAAGATTCCGGGTCAAGCCCGGAATGACGTTTTCACACAACCTGACGCCCCCCTGTCACACGTATACGGCCCCTTGTCAGGTTCCAAAATCGCCGTCATCCGCGACCAGGCTTTTTGCTTCTACTACGAAGAAAACCTCGAGGCCCTCCGCCAACAAGGCGCTGAACTGGTGTTCGTCAACAGCCTCGAGGATCAAGCGCTGCCCAAGGACATCCAAGCTCTCTACATCGGCGGCGGCTTCCCCGAGGTTTTTGCAGCTGAACTTGAGGCCAATAAAAGCTTTAGAGCAGACCTGAAAAGCCGCATCGAAGCCGGCCTGCGAGTCCACGCAGAAGGCGGCGGCTTAATGTACCTGGGCCGCACCCTGCACTATCAAGACAAATCTTACGAAATGGTCGGCGCCCTACAGCTCGACACAGCAATGCAAAGCGAGCGCCAAGCCCACGGCTACGCCGTAATCGAGTCAACCGAACCGCTCCCCAACCTACCAGTCGGCACCCAATTCAAAGGGCACGCCTACCACCACTTCAAGATAATCAACGCAAGCCCAGACCTCCCCACAGCCTTCAAAGTCCTACGCGGCCAAGGAATCGACGGTAAACGCGACGGCTTCTACTACAAAGGAGTCCTCGCCACCACCATGCACAAAAACGCCCTCGCCACCCCGTCCCTTTTGTCCACACTCACTCTCTCCCATCCCACTTGAGAATCCCAGCAATCAGCTCAAAAGCAAGCTCATCAATGCCGGGATAATTGCTCAGGCGAGGCCCCGCAATATTGAGGTCAAGCTCGTCTCCCAAGGTCTCCAGCCAGGCAACGGCAGTATCTACATCAACACAGTCAAGCACCAAGCAGGGCTTCTGTAATTCGTGGGCCAAATCAACGGTGTACTCGGTACCAACTGACACCTCAAGTTCACGCGGAAACAGCACAAGCGTTGCATCAGAATCGCGCACATTCCAGGCAGTTCTCTCGTAATAATCCCGCGTTGGCGTCTCAACAAGCTCCGGATACGGCAAGCGCACCCCCGGCGCAACCGGAAAGTCCTCCGCCAAACCGCCCTTGGGACACCAACCACAAATCGGCACCCGCAAACTCTTAGCCGCCTCAAGCGCCCCCCGATCCACACCAGTCTGCGCACCACTTCGAATCACCCTAATTTTGCTCATGAAACCTCACCTATATGCTCGTAAACACTTCTGCTGACAATTCTACTCTAAGGCATCGTAATATCAGCGTGACGTTGCCCAGGATTGCACAGCAGAGGCTGGCACGCAGCAGGCGCTGGCGTGTGAGTGAGTGAGTGAGTGAGTGTGTTACAATGCCCTCACATCACAACCAACGAGTGGAGCAATCATGCAAAACAGGTTTCAGCTCACAAGAAAAGAAAGCGTGTTCCTCGCCAAAAAGCTCTGGGCTGAGAGCATTTACTGCGGAATGCGCATGGAAAACCGAAACGTCACGTTTCCTCAAACGCAAACTATCCTCAGCGGTGTAAACGTAGGCGGGGTGGATCTAAACGACATCCAGGCAATCCTGAACATGCGCAACGCCTGGAGCTATCTCCTGAGCTCCCTTGATAACGAGCTGAATGTCAACTACCTCTGCAGCCTGCAAGAGCGCGTGTCCTATCGCGAGGCGCTTGCCTGGGGTGAGCTGCGCACTGGCAACGTTGGCATCAGCGGCGTGGAGTATGTGCCGCCCATCCCCAATGTCGCAGAGGCTGAAGCGGCGCTTTCCCAGCTTTTGCTCGCCCGACTGTCCATGACCGAAATTGCTCTGAACACCTTTGCCTGGACGGCCCGCACGCAGCTCTTTTGGGACGGCAACAAGCGCACGGCCCTCCTGGCCGCAAACAAGGTCCTCATCAAAAACGGCCTGGGCATCCTTGTTATCCCCGACAACATGATGCTTAACTTCACCAACCTGCTGAGAGAGTTCTACGAATCAGGCAACCCCGAGGAGCTCAAAGGTTTTCTCTATGAGTCATGCATTTTGGGGATTACTTTTTCAGAGCTCGCGGAGAAGGTGCCCGAACCCAGCATAACGCCAGATGTAACGGCAAAGAAAGCCACTAGAACAGCAGCAAAGGAAGCGGACTCCCCTGCCCTTACAAGACGCACGGCAGCCTGGCTAAAGAACGCTCGCCTCGAGAGAGGTGTTACCCAAAAAGACCTTGCTCAGGCAATCAGCATATCCACCAGCGCCATCGCAAACATCGAGCAAGGTCAACGCAAAGGCTCAGCAGAAGTCTGGGAGAAGATCGAGCAGCATCTCAAAGACTGAGAA
>WRBR01000139.1 GCA_009784425.1 Coriobacteriia bacterium
GGGTTTTCCACAGGCTTAGGCTAGCTGGGGCCAGCCTATGGAAAACCCAAGGAAGCGGGGCAGGCCAAAACCTGCTCGCCCTGTTGCATGAAGAGGATACTTGCACCATATTCGGCACCTGACACAGTGTGGGCAAAGAAAGCTGGATTTTTGTGCAGAATTTGCGGTTGTCTATATGTTTTCCTTCAAAAGGGTGGGTTTTATGAGGACAGGGGGCCAGTTTTGTTGCGTGTGCAACAAAAAACAAGGATTTCGACCATAAAGCACCCCCGAACGGATAGACAAACGAAAATTCTGCACAAAAAGTGAGTGATTGCTGTCACGGAGCGCAATCTCTCCCCCTTGACAGCAGACTATCTCTCCTTTATTATTGAATTAATGTTCATTCAACTAAGGAAAGGCGAGGGAAGCTATGCCCCGTTCAAAGGAATCCTTCAATGCCATGAGGGAGAGCACCAAGCAGAAGATTGAGGATGCTGCCTTGTCTCTGTTTGCGCGTAAAGGGCTTTCGGTGAAGGTTAGTGAGATTGCAGCAGCTGCCGGGGTGAGCCAGGGGCTGCTGTATAGCCACTACCCTTCTAAGGATGCGCTGATTGCAGGGCTCGTGCAAAAAGCTACTGAGATATCCAGCCAAAGCGTTGAGGGGATTTCAGAACTAGAGATGCCCGCTGCTGAGAGAATCAAGCAGACCACGCAGATGATGTGCCTCATGTTCACCGAGGCCTTTGAGGCTGTTGATTACTTTATGTTCATGATTCAGGTAGGAATGAGCGGTTCCCCGCTCTCGGGAGCCAGTCTGTACCCCGAGGATGCGCCCAACCCAAGCGAAAGCCTCGCTGGGATTCTTGCTCAGGGCCAGCAAGAGGGCACCGTGGTTCCGGGAAACACTCTGCAACTGGCAACCACTTATTGGGCGGCAATCCAAGGACTTTGCTGCTATGCCATCACGGGCATGGAGGTGTCACCAGACCCTCAGATGCTTAACAGGATTCTTTTGAAGGAGGGGCAACTATGAGCAAGAAGATAATCATCGTGGGAGCCGGGATTGCCGGGCTGACCGCTGCGGTGTACGCACAGCGAAGCGGCTTTGACGTCACCTTGCTAGAACAGCACCGCATTGTCGGCGGCATGTGTACCAGTTGGAGACGCAAGGGTTATCTCTTTGAGGGCGGGGTGCATTGGCTCACGGGCACCAGCCCCCAAGTTGCAGTGCACCAGATATGGAAAGACACCGGCGCACTTGACGACACCGTGCCTATCTCTTTTCGAGACCCCTTTCACAGCATTGAATGGAAAGGCGAGCTCATCCATCTCTACAGAGATATTGACAAAACCGCTGAGCACCTCTTGAAGATCTCGCCTGAGGATAAAGCGTCTATTGAAGGCCTTGTCAAAGATGTCAAGAAGGTCGCCAAGGCGCAGATGCCCATCTTTGATATCAAGGGGGTTAAGGCAGCTGAGCCCAAGAAGATGGGTTTGGGACTTCTTTTTAGCATGCTTCCGGCGTTTCCTGCCATGAGCAGGCTGGGCAAAATCTCCTGTGCGGAATACGTGGCGCGCTTTAAGCACCCGGGCATACAAAGGCTCCTCAGCTTTATACCGGTTAGTTACTATGCCAACGCCCTCCTCTTTACCCTTGCCACCTTTTATGTGGGAGACGGCGGTTATCCGGAAGGTGGCTCGCTGCCGATGGCGCACAGGATGAGCAAGACCTTCACGGATCTGGGCGGCACGCTTCTTTTGAATACGCAAGTCAAAAAGGTCATCATTGAAGACGGCGTGGCAACCGGCGTGCTGCTTGAAGACGGCTCGCTCCTGGCTGATGCCGTAGTGGTGACTCAGGAGACAATCGCAGCGCTTGACTGCCTGTTTGACCCACCACTGCAGGAGGCTCAGCTCAGCGCGCTTAAAGAGACAATTACGCCTACCGTCTGCACCTTTGTGTGTGTTGGCGTGAGAGCAGAGCTGCCAAAAGATGTGCTGCCGGAATGGCAGCTGCCAAAGCCAATCACCTACGCAGGGCAAACAATCAATGAGCTGAGTTTCAACAGCTACTTTGGCTACAAGGACTACGCCCCCGAGGGTTGCACTGCGCTCACCACCGCGTTTGTTGCTGACACTTACGATTACTGGAAAGCCTCTAAAGAAGAGGGTCGCTACGAAGCAGATAAGCAGGATCTGGCCGAGCAGATCAGCCGTGCGCTTTGCCAGAAATACCCCGAGGCCGAGGGCAAGATAGAGGTCATTGACGTTGCCACTCCCTTGACCTACGAGCGCTACACCGGCGCCTACCACGGATCCTGGATGACCATAACAGAACCGGGAGGTTCGTCTAGCCAAGTTGAGGGAGAAGCAGCCAGCGTCAAGGGGCTCGTCTTTGCAGGGCATCGCCTGATGCAACCCGGTGGGCTGCCTGCAGCCGCAGCCAGCGGTCGCATCGCAGCGCAGCAAGTATGCCGCATGTTTGATGCGGTGTTTAGGTAGTAATCGAGGAGCCTGGGCGTTGGACAGAGGGACGGTGTTGGAACAGGGACGGGGTTGGTGTACCAGATTGGAACAGGGGGACGGGGTTGGTGTTCCAGATTGGAACAGGGACGGGGTTGGTGTCCCAGATTGGAACAGGGACGGGGTTGGTGTACCAGATTGGAACAGGGACGGGGTTGGTGTACCAGATTGGAACAGGGGGACGGGGTTGGTGTTCCAATTTGACCAAGGTCAAATTGGAACACCAACCCCGTCCCCCTGTTCCAATCTGGTACACCAAC
>WRBR01000140.1 GCA_009784425.1 Coriobacteriia bacterium
ACGCGCACGCGCGGGATATTTCTAAAGGAGAGAAAGGCGTTGACGTTGTTGTCAGGCAGCACGATGGTTACGCGACCCTCAATCTCCAGCGCCTTGAGTGTGGCAACGGCCTCTTTGGTTGAGGGCTTCTCAAATTCAAGATCATCAATGACCTTGAGCTCGCCATCGGCCAGTTTGGCTGAGAGTGCACTCTTCATGGCCAGCTTGACCTCTTTGCGATTGACCTTGAGCTCATACGAGCGCGGGCTGGGTCCAAAGACCACGCCGCCGCCGCGGTAGTGCGGTGAGCGGATGGAGCCCTGACGGGCACGGCCGGTTCCCTTTTGACGGAAAGGCTTGCGGCCTCCGCCTCTGACCTCGCTGCGGGTCTTGGTGCTATGGGTGCCCTGGCGCATGGCGGCCTGCTGGGCGCGCACCACCTGATGCATAATATGCATGTTGGGCTCCATGGCAAAGACAGAATCAGGCACCTTGGTAGTGCCAATCTTCTTTCCCTTTTGATTACTTATGTTTAACGTTGCCATTACATTACTCCTCTAAACAACTCTTCACACTTCACTCTTAGCTCTTACCTTGCTAGGCGGTGCGGACGCGCAGGATGGCGCCTTTGCCACCGGGGACAGCGCCCTTGACCAGGAGCAGGTTCTGCTCCACATCTACTTTGATAACTTCGAGGTTCTTTACGGTGACCTTTTCAGCACCCATGTGACCGGGCATCTTTTTGCCCCTGAACACGCGGCTGGGTGTGGCGCACTGACCAATTGAGCCGGGAGCGCGATGAAAGTGCGAACCGTGGCTGGCGCGTCCGCCCTGAAAGTTCCAGCGCTTGATGACGCCGGCAAAACCCTTGCCCTTTGAGACGCCGCTGATGTGCACCTTTTTGCTGTCTGCAAAGCCCTCAAGGTTGAGTTCTTGGCCCAGCTCAAAGGTGGAGGCATCCTCCACGCGTACCTCGCTGAGATACTTGCGCGGCTCAGCGCCAGAGACCTTGAAGTGGCCTGCCATAGGCATGTTGACCTTCTTCTCCTTGAGAGCTCCGTAACCAATTTGGATGGCCTCGTAGCCCTCCTTCTCGCTGGTCTTTATCTGCGTGACCACACAGGGCCCCGCCTCAATGACCGTTACGGGGATGAGTCGGTCATCTTCTGACCAGACCTGGGTCATGCCCACTTTTCTGCCGATAATTGTGTTAGACATCATGTACTCCTATGCCGCTTAGTTGCGTGCTAAAGCTTAAGCTCAATGTCAACGCCCGCCGGAAGGTCGAGGCGCATGAGCGAATCTACAGTGTTAGGCGTGGGCTCGAGAATGTCGATGAGACGCTTGTGCGTACGCATCTCAAACTGCTCACGGGAATCCTTGTCTTTATGCGGTGAGCGCACCACGCAGTACAAATTGCGCTCGGTGGGCAGGGGCACCGGCCCAGAGATGGAAGCGCCGGTCTTTTGCGCCGTATCCACGATGAGCTTGGTGGACTGATCAACGATCTCGTGATCGTAACCCTTAAGACGGATTCTTATTCTTTGACTCTTAGCCATTAGGCGTTTCCTCCAGCCTTACTAACTATTTCTTCCGATATGTTCTTGGGGATTGGTTCGTACGATGAAAATTGCATGGTATATGATGCGCGGCCCTGCGTGGATGAACGCAGGTCGGTTGCGTAACCAAACATCTCTGAGAGTGGTACCAGGGCGTTGACCTGCTGCGCGTTGCCGCGGCTGTCAATGCCTTGGATCTGGCCTCTGCGGCTTGAGAGGTTGCCCATGACCTCACCCAGGTAGTCCTCGGGGGTCTCAACCTCAACGCTCATCATGGGCTCAAGTAGCACGGGGTTTGAGCGCTTGAGTGCCTCTTTAACCGCCATGCTTCCGGCGATTTTAAAGGCAGCCTCGGAGGAGTCCACCTCGTGGTAGGAGCCATCAACGAGCTCAACGCCTACGTCTACCACCGGGTAGCCGGCCATAGTTCCGCTGGCGAGCGCCTCTTGGATGCCTCGGTCAACCGGCGTAATGTACTCTTTGGGGATAATGCCGCCAACGATCTTGCTCGTGAACTCATAACCCGCGCCGGCTTCGCGCTTGATGAGGTTGATGACCACGTGGCCGTACTGGCCGCGCCCGCCGCTCTGGCGAACGAATTTGCCCTCCACGCCGCTGACGTCTTTGCCGGCGGTTTCGCGGTAGGCCACCTGGGGCTTGCCCACGTTGGCCTCTACCCTGAACTCGCGGAGCAAACGGTCAACGATAATCTCAAGGTGCAGCTCACCCATACCGGCGATGACCGTTTGGCCTGTTTCCTGGTTGGTGGCTACCTTAAAAGTGGGGTCTTCTTCAGCCAGTTTCTGCAAGGCTACGGAGAGCTTGTCCTGCTCTGCCTTGGTCTTGGGCTCTATGGCAATGTCAATGACGGGGTCGGGGAACTCCATGCGCTCAAGGATGACCAGGGAGTTTTCCGCGCAAAGCGTGTCACCCGTTGAGGTGTCCTTGAGGCCCACGGCGGCAACTATGTCTCCTGCGGAGCAGCTTTCAATGTCCACGCGGGTGTTGGAGTGCATCTCAAGGAGGCGTCCAATGCGCTCTTTTTTATCCTTGGTTGCATTAACTACATATGAACCGGCGTCAAGCTTGCCGGAATAAACTCTAAAATAGGTGAGTTTACCTACGTGCGGGTCGGTCATAACCTTAAAGGCGAGGGCGGCAAAGGGTTCCTTTGCGTCTGAGGCGCGCTCTACCTCGTTACCG
>WRBR01000141.1 GCA_009784425.1 Coriobacteriia bacterium
AGGCTCAGTCATGGTTTATATCCTGTCTGCCAGCTCAAGGGCTCTCTCTACGATTTGGTCCATATTAAAGTAACGGTACTCAGCCAAGCGCCCCAGTGCGTGGAAATTGGGGAGCGCGTTAAAGAGTGCAAGGTAGCGCTCATAGGCTGTCTGGTTCTCAGGTCCCGGTATGGCGTAATACGGCACCTGACCCGGCGAGCCGTCAAAGGCAAGCGGGTATTCTTCCATGATGGTAGTGAGCTCTAGATCTTGACCGGTAAGCCAGGTGAATTCGGTGATGCGCGTGTAGTCTTCGCTCACTGTGTAATTGACTGTGCCCACCGGTTGAAAGTGCTTTTGGGGCAGGGTTTTGTAGGCAAAGTCAAGACTGCGATAAGGCAAGAGGCCAAAGGCGGTATTGGCGAGTGCGTCAAGCGGCCCGGTGTAGATTACATTGCCGGCAAAGGGTTTGCCTGCCAGGAGTATTTGTGAAAAGGCCGAGTTTTGTTGTCCTGAAGCCTCAAAGGTGAGGAACTCTCGGGCATCCACATCTAAAACCACCGTTATGTTCTCATGGTGCAGCATCTTGTCAAAGAGCGGTGTGTAGCCCTGTAGTGGCATGCCCTGCCAGGTGTCGGTAAAGTAGCGGTTGTCACGCCCGGTGTACACCGGCACCCGCGCCGTGACGCTTGGGTCTATATCCTCCGGCTTTTGCCCCCATTGCTTGAGTGTGTAGTGCAAAAAGACGTTCTCGTATACAAAATCTGCTAGCTCAGCGAGAAGCGGATTGCTGTGCTTGCGCAATTCGATGATAGGCACCTTGGTGTCAAGGCCAAAGCTTTCTTCAAGCTGCTCAATGAGTGCCGCTGCCTTGGCAGGCTCATAATGCTGTTCAATGGAGTTGAAATTAAAGGGAACGGGCGTGTAAACGCCATGAATGTTTGCCAGTACCTCGTGCTGATAATCGCGCCACTCGGTAAAGCGGCTCAGATATTCATAAGCACGTTGGGAGTTGGTATGAAAGATATGAGGTCCGTAGGCATGAATTAAAACTCCCGCCTTGTCGAGGGTATCGTAAGCATTGCCGCCCACGTGCGCGCGTTGTTCCAGCACCAACACCTTTTGGTTTTTGCGCTCCGCCAGCTCTCTTGCCATAACCGCCCCGGCAAAACCGGCACCTACCACCAGTGCATCCGCGCCTGCCGCAAGGGCACTTTCAGCAGCAAGATTGCCGCTTGCGTAGTGCTGCACGCCAAATTCAAACTCAGTCAAGTCTGCTCCTTATTAAATGTATAATAGGGCATTCTATCATGACCCCACCGAACCACTGAGTACCTTTGAGAGAAAGGGTTAAAGTATGAGTAATTTCCTTGAGCAAATCTGTGCGCGTGCCGCAGCTGACATCCAACACATTGTTTTGCCTGAAGGCGGAGACCGCCGCACCCTAGATGCGGCACGGGCTGTTGTTGACGGCAACATCGCCAAGGTAACTGTCTTGGCCAATTTGGACGAAGCTGCAGCCACCGGCATTGACCTCAGCGGCATCAACATCGTGGATCCCACCAGCAGCCCCAACAACGAACGCTACGCTGAGAAGCTCTTTGAGCTCCGCAAGGCCAAGGGTCTGACCCTTGAAGACGCTCAAAAGATGGTGCAAAACGAGCTGTATCACGGCGTTATGATGGTGTATCTGGACGAGGCTGATGGCATGGTAGCCGGAGCTGTGAACTCCACCAGTGATGTGTTGCGCTGCAGTCTGCAGATACTCAAGACCGCGCCCGGCATTGCCATAGTGAGCGCCTTCTTTGTTATCGTAGTGCCTGACTGCGAGTATGGTCATGACGGCACCTTCATCTTTGCAGATTCCGCCTTGGTGCAGCACCCCAGCGCCGATGACCTCTCAGAGATCGCCATTGCCTCTGCCGGCTCCTTTGAGAGCCTGGTGCAAGCCACTCCCATCGTTGCCATGCTCTCCCACTCCACTATGGGCAGCGCAAAGAGCCCCAGCATTGACCGAGTGGTTGAGGCCACACAGCTGGTACGCGAGAAAGCACCCAATTTGGCTGTTGATGGCGAGATGCAGTTAGACGCGGCCATAGTGCCCAGCGTTGGCAAGTCCAAGGCCCCCAACTCAGAGTTTGCCGGTCAAGCCAATGTGTTGGTTTTCCCTGACCTTGACTCCGGCAACATCGGCTACAAACTGGCCCAACGCCTGGGTAAAGCCGAAGCCTACGGCCCCATCACCCAAGGCCTCTCCAAGCCAGTCAACGACCTCTCCCGCGGCGCCACCGCCGACGACATAGTAGGAGTAACAGCCATCACTGCTGTGCAGTGCCAAGCAAGGAAGTAAACATACGCACAAATTAAAGAGGGGCAGTCCTGAAACGGATTGCCCCTCTTTTTTGTAGTTCTGGGAGTCCCTGGTTTTCTTTATCCCTCAATCAGTTCCTGTACGTCGCCGGCTATCATGAGTTCTTCGTTGGTGGGGATTACGAGGACTTTGACTTTGGAGTCGTCGGCTGAGATGTAGCGGTCTTTGCCGCGTAGGGCGTTGCGCTCGTCGTCTAGGATGATGCCTTGCTCCTCAAGACCTTCGAGTATCATCTTGCGCATGAGGCTGGCGTTTTCGCCCACTCCTGCGGTAAAGACGATGGCGTCTACCTTGCCCATAGAAAAGGTGCAAAATCCCAGGTAGCGTCTGATGGAATAAGCGTACATGTCCATGGCGAGCTGTGCCTTTTCGTCTCCTGCCTC
>WRBR01000142.1 GCA_009784425.1 Coriobacteriia bacterium
CCTGGCCCTGCAAGCCAAGGCACAGGGCCGCACAAGCGAGGAGCTCACGGAGTTACTAGCAGATAGTATTGATGAGGTGTACGGATGAGAATTGGTACAGGGGGGACGGGGTTTGGTGTGGAACAGGGGGACGGGGTTAGTGTTCCAATTTGACCTTGGTCAAATTGGAACACTAACCCCGTCCCCCTGTTCCACACCAAACCCCGTCCCCCTGTTCCACACTAAAGGAAAGGTAACACAATGGATGAAGCTACCATGACAACTGAGATCACCACGCTAATGCTCCTGATAATCGCGATTTTGCCCCTCACCGGCATCTCTCTCGCGCTTGTTCCTTACCTGGTAAAAAAGGGAGAGGTCTTTGCGGTTACGGTTCCCGAATCCTCAGCAAGCGATCCCTTCATCAGAAAACTCAAGCTCCGTTACCTGCTGCTCACCCTGGGGCTCACTGCTGTGCTCACTTTGCTTGCGCTTGCCGCGCTCCAGGCCGGAGACGAGCTGGGAGCCGTTCTCTGCATGGGAGTTGGCGCCGTGGTGCTTTGCGTAGGCAGCTTTGCGCTCATGTTATTCTTCCGCAAAAAGGTGCGCACGTACAAGGTTGAGCAGGGCTGGGTGGCCGAGTATCAGGAGCGCACCGCCGTGGTGAGAGGCATGCGGATCCCGCGCCCGGTGTCGCTTGCGTGGAACCTGCTATACCTGCCGATAATCGCGGCAACCGCAGCAATCGGCTACCACGGTTACGCGGCCATGCCCGAGATGATCCCCATGCAGATGGGCCTTGACGGCGAGTTCACCAGCGAGGTGGCAAAAAGCACGCTGGTCATTTGGCTGCCGGTGGCAATTCAGTTTTTCTCGGCGCTGTGCTTTGTGTCGTCGCACTTCATCATCACGCGCTCAAAGTGGCTCTCAGACCCCGGCGCGCCGGCGGCCTCCGCGCTCGCCTACGGCATGTTCGCTCACGCACAAAGCATCTACCTGGTGGCCGGCGGCCTGATGCTGGTAGCAACTATGGTGATGATGCCACTCACCTTCATGGGCGTCATGACGATGATGCAGGCGGCTGTGTTCTTGACTCTGGCCGCAGTGATCCTGGCTATCGGCGCCGTCATCATCGGCGTGGTATACGGCCAGGGCGGCGCACGCGTATTCAAGCGCATGCAAGAGTCCAGCGTATTACTCGCCGACGACGACACACACTGGAAACTCGGCGTCTTCTACTTCAACCCCAACGACCCCAACTGGTTCCTACCCGCCCGCTTTGGCATAGGCTGGACCTGCAACTTCGCCCGCCCCTTCGTCTGGGTACTCATAGCCGCGCTGGTAGCAGTAACCATAGCCTTCATAGTAGTAATGCTCGCACTGACCTAAACCTGACAGGTGTGGGACACATGAACCGTCCCCTTCTGTCCCTACCTGTTCTCATGAGTCACCCAGTGACCGTTTTTGTCGGAGCCGGCTCTATTTATCAGGTTTGAGCTCTTCAGTTCGCGAATGGCTCTTCGCACGGTTGCCCTGCTCTTGCCAATCGCGGCAGCAATGTCATCATAGGTCGCAGACGGATTTGCGATAATCTGCTCAAGCACCGCATGAGCTGTCGCATTTACAGGGTCATTTACAGGGTCAGTGGTTAGCCTCAGCGGCTGCTTATCCCAGTAGATGTGAACGGTGCGGTTCTTGAGCTCATGCTTCTCGCCCAAGAGAAGGTTGCCAAAGAAACGCCTAATATGGGTATCATCGGCCGCCACGCCGATTGCTGCATTGGGTTGACAAGGGGACGGGGCGTTTGTCAACCCACTTGGGTTGACAAACGCCCCGTCCCCTTGTCAACCCCAAGGCTCTCTACTGCCCGCATATGCTATGCCGTCAACGATAATCATCTTGCCTACCTTGGGCGTCTCCCGATCGCTTGTACAGTTTATCATCTCAAGGAGACAGGGGAGAGAGGGGAGACACAGAGCTTGGTGCTAGACGGGACATTTGCCAGGGCAATCATCAAAGATAAGGCCCAAGAAACTTATCGCCGTTGAAGTGGATTAAGTGTGAGGGCGCGTCAGCAATCCAAGCTTCGGTTTCCCAGGCTATGTCTGGTGCAAATTTGGTAAAAGCGCTTCTGGAGGCAAAGGCCGAGACAAAGACTAACGCAGCTTGAGCGTCCTTGAACAGCTCAGTTAGTTCCAAAAAACGCTTGCTGTCAACTGGTCCATGACTCGTAACAGACTCAATAAGGAAGAGCCAGCTCTGCCTGTCATCGTAAAGGATGACATCGGGCATTTTGCCGTGATCATCAAGAACAACATCAAGGCTGGCTAATAGCTCACGATCGTAGTAGCTGTACTTGTTTCCAGTGTCGCCCACGTAAACGAGTTTTCCGCCAGGCGCAAAGCGCGGGCCAAATTGCTCAACTATTTCTCTGATGAGCTCGCTGTGTTCGCCGGGGCTCAGCCTCAGCGCAGCATTGTCCTTAATTTGAATCGGAATCATTTTCAGCTCTCGACTCCTTGCGTACTTAGCTGACAGAGCCGATTTAACTTCTTTAAAAACTCTGACTTCCTTGTCCCACTGAGGTGTGCCGTATACCCTGGTTAGAGTGAGGCATTCAGGGCTAACTTGATACACAGCCTTGGGGCTATTTACAGGTCGCTCTGGATTGTCTGGATTGTAAAGTGCTATGCCAGCCTCAACAAACTGATGCATGCTCTGACGGCGGA
>WRBR01000143.1 GCA_009784425.1 Coriobacteriia bacterium
GAAGAGAGAAGAGTTGGTACAGGGGGACGGGGTTAGTGTGGAACAGGGGGACGGGGTTAGTGTTCCAATTTGACCTTGGTCAAATTGGAACACTAACCCCGTCCCCCTGTTCCACACTAACCCCGTCCCCCTGTTCCACACTAACCCCGTCCCTCTGTCCCAAGAGAGAAGAGTTAAGAGAGAAGAATGAGCAGTATAGATTTCACAGCATTGCGAGCTGAGGTGTTGGAGCCCTGGTTGGCGTATCTTCACGGAAACCGGTTTGGGAGTGTCGTAGCCATTAAGGGCATTCCCGGCGAGGCAGAAGCCAAGGGCAAGCCCTTCTTCGGCGCAGACGCCGAGGCTCTGGAGCGCGCGCTTACAACGCTTGGCTGGGGGAGCAACAACTGGTGTGGCGTAGCAATCAACCTCCCCCAAAAAGGCTCCCTCAGCGCACAAGACCTGCGTCTCCTCATAGAGACAATCGACCCCCTGGCAATTCTCGCCTTAGACGAAAAGGCCCAAGCGGCACTCAAAGATGCTTATGGTGCGGAATTAATGCCTCAAATCCCCAAGCCTGGCACAAAAGCCAAGCTGCTCGGCAGAACGCTGGTTTTTATCAACGGCTTTGAAGCGGCGCTGGCCTCCACAGACGATAAGGAGGCCAAACAGCGCGTTTGGAAACAGCTAAAAGCTCTAAAGCAATAGAAAAGACTAGTCTTCTTCTATCTCTTCAATAGCGCCCATTGGGCACTCTTCCATGCAATCGCCACAGGCGTCACAGGCTTCTTCATTCACTGCTGATGCAACGTTATTAACGATGTCCAGGGCACCCTGCTCGCAGGCATCTACGCAGATACCACAGGCAGAGCATTCATCGGCATTGATAATCGGACGCGGCATAATTGCTCCTCTCGAGAACATTTCATTACGGATTAGCGCCGCCGCTCAACATCATATGGCGTGAGTCGCCAGCACCCTTGCTCCTTACATAAGATGGCACGCTCTTGTCATTAGGGACAAATTCTTGTCAGCTTAACAAATATTAGCTCGCCGTCTTGCTCGCGTGAATATACATAAAAGAATCAACCTATGCAAGTGAAAAATTTATGCGTCTGCCAAACGGTTACCTTGGCGCTTGCAACTCAGTGCGAATGGCGTGAGCGGGCGCAGTTTTAAAACCGTTAAGAAAATGGCTCGCCGGTTGTAATTTTGTTGTGACGCCATCATAAGCCAGTTAAGAATCGGGTGTCATGCTGTGGGGGCATTAAAGAGATTTTTGAGAAGGAGAGAGTTGCTTTGGCGAGTGATTGTGATTTCTCTGGCGAGTGATTGTGATGACCCCGCAAAGCGATTGTAGTGCCCCCGGCAAGTGATTGGAGAAACTCAGTGGCAACAGCGAGAAGAGTAGGCTCAGGAAGAAAGCGTCTGATCATAGCGGTGCTGAGTGGCGTGGCCGCGGCACTACTGATGTACTTTTACGCGGGCAGCCTGGAGGCCCAGGCAAGCTCCGCCCAAAGAGCGGCCATTGAGGAGTACGGCGGCTCGCGCACCGAGGTGCTGGTGGCCACCCGGGACATCATGCCCGGCGAGCAGTTGAGCGCCGAGAACACCACGATGATGCCGTGGCTCGCCGACCTGCTCCCCCGAGGAACCATCACTGACCCGCTTGAGGCCTACGGTATGACCCTGGCCGTGCCGGTGTGGAGCAACGAGCCCATACTGCTCGTTAAGCTGGGCAGCAGGGATGAGCTCATCCAGGTTCCCGACGGTCTTTCGGCCGTGAGCATCCCCATACGCGATGACATGGCGGTGGGCGGCTCCCTGCTCCCCGGCAGCTCGGTGGACGTGTACGCCGTGGGCGCAACCCAGGTGCGTTTGGTGCTTGCCGACGTGCTGGTGCTGGAGGCATCAAATGGTATTGGCCTGCAGCAAAACAGCGGGCGCGAGGAGCAAGGTGTTGTATTAGGGAGCAGTTCGCGTGCGGCGCTCAAGTGGGTAACACTCGCGGTGAGTGACAACACCGTGGCCGAGCTGCTCCAAGCCGCGCGCGATAACACGCTTTGCCTGGTGCTGCCGGGGCAGAATGCCGGCGCGTCCCTGTATCAACAGAGCAGTGACTACTTATTACTGGACGATGATGAGGATTCCTCGGATACACCGCGGTCTGGAGGGCAAAACCGATGAGCCTACATGAAAAAGTCTTTCAGGATGACCGTCTGATTGCCTATGGCTTTCTTCTGCAAGAAGATCAGCCCTCGCACGCCTTGCGCAGTAAGTATATTCAACTCTTTTATACCGCAAGCGATGCGCGCAAGGCCCTTGCCTGCGCCTCGCCAGAGATTCAGGCAGTGGTGTGCGAGCGCCCAGAGGCGGCTTTGTACGAAGAGATAGAGATCTCGCCCCTCAACCTCGCTGCGGCGCTTGCCAAGGATAATCCTCTCAGAGACATCTATCTTGAGAAGACTAATCCGCAAGGCCTCTTTGTCTCACGCGCCGAGAAGGCCGGAGCCCGCGGCGTCATAACAATAGAAGACGCTCAGCGCTTGCTGGGGGAATGTGGTACAGAGCAAGGGGACGGGGTTGGAGTGGTACAGAGGGACGGGGTTGGTGTACCACTTTTTGTTCCAAAAAGTGGTACACCAACCCCGTCCCTCTGTACCACTCCAACCCCGTCCCTCTGTACCACTCCAACCC
>WRBR01000144.1 GCA_009784425.1 Coriobacteriia bacterium
ATCTGGACCACCACTCCCTGGACACTGCCGGCTAATACCGCGGTGACCTTGTCTGATAGTGCAGAATACACCCTGATAGAGCTGGAGGGTGATAACCCCAGTTTTGCCGGCAAGCAGCTTTTAGTGGCCGTGGACCTGATTCAACAGCTTGTTGAGGAGGTCAAGGCCAGTGGGTATACCGTAGCAAAGACAAACGACGGAAAATCTCTCTGGCAGGCACAGGGCAAAGAGCTGGTGGACCTGATCTACGCACATCCCATCCATGAGGATATGACTGGACGAGTGGTCACCGGCGCCCATGTTGATCTCTCCACCGGCACTGGAGCCGTGCATACCGCACCGGGCCACGGCCAAGAAGACTATCAAATGGGGCTGGAGTACAACCTACCGCTCTTGATGCCCGTAGACGACAACGGCGTCTTTGACGAGGGCGGCGGGCCTTTTGCCGGCCTGGCGGTAGATGCGGCTAATCCCCAGATTGTTGCCTGGCTCGACGAGCGCGGCACGCTTTTGAGCAAAGAGCGCATCACCCACTCCTACCCCCACTGCTGGCGCTGCCAGAGTCCGGTTATTTTTAGAGCCACCTACCAGTGGTTCATCAGCATGGATGCCACCAATCTCAGGGGCAAGGCTCTATCGGAGATAGGGCGGCTTAATTGGTATCCCACCTGGGCTGCAAATCGCATGCGCGCTATGGTGGAGGACCGTCCCGACTGGTGTATATCACGCCAGCGCTCATGGGGTGTGCCTATACCGGTGTTCACCTGCGGCAAGTGTGGTGAGTCTGTGGCAACTACCGCCACCTTTGACGCAGTTATGAAGCTATTTGGTGAGAAGGGATCTGATGCCTGGTTTACCTCTGAGCCTTCTGAGTATCTGCCTTCTGGCACCACCTGCACCGCCTGCGGAGCCAACGTGCAGCAGCTCAAGCCCGATAACGACATCCTTGACGTGTGGTTTGAGAGCGGCGTCTCGCATACCAGCGTGTTGCGTAAACGTGACTATCTGGGAGCCCCGGCAGACCTGTATCTTGAAGGCTCCGACCAGCACCGAGGCTGGTTTCAAAGCTCACTCTTAACCAGCGTGGGCGCGTATGACGTTGCTCCCTTCCGAGGCATCATGAGCTGCGGTTTCATCACCGATGGCGAAGGCTACAAGATGAGCAAGAGCCGCGGCAACATCATCGACCCCGCCAAGGTCATGGAGGAGTTTGGTGCCGATGTACTGCGCCTGTGGGTGGGCTCGATAGACTCGTCCACGGATGCCGGCATAGATAATGAGATTATCAAGCGCACCAGCGAATCGTATCGCAGTATCCGTAACAGCCTGCGCTTTTTGCTGAGCAACCTGGATGACTTTGAAATAGCTGATACGGTTGACTACGAAAGCATGTTTCCGCTTGACCGGTGGGCCTTGGTGCGCGTTAAAGCCCTGCTTGACAAGGTTACCGCCGCCTATGAGGAATACCGTTTTCATGTGGTGTATCACGCCGTGTATGACTTTATCAAGCGCGACCTGAGCGCCGTTATCATGGATGCGCTTAAAGACCGCCTCTACAGCGACGCGCCTAAGAGCCTCGAGCGCCGCAGTGCCCAAACAGCCTTAGCAAACATTCTCGAGGTGCTGGTGCGCGTGATGGCACCCATCATGAGCTTTACCTGTGACGAGGTGTGGGATTACTACCCCGAGGGTCTCCGCTACCCCAAAAGATATGAGGCCGTTGCCCTGTCAGGCTGGCCGGAAGCCTCGGACTTTACTCCCCAGATTTCTGAGTCAGAAGCCCATCGTATAGCAGACGAGTTCATCACCATCCTCGACGTGCGCGATGCGGTAACCAAGGCTCTGGAAAACGTGCAGAACAAGAAGAGCCAGCAAGCAGCCTTGCTCATTACCGCTCCTTCTGCCATACACGAGGTGCTCTTGGGCCAGGAGAAGCTGCTCGCTGAGATACTCATCGTCTCTGAGGTCAAGCTGGCTGCCTACGACGGAATAGACATAATCGTTGAAGTAAGCGAGGCACCCGGCGAAAAGTGCCCGCGCTGCTGGAACTACCGCGAGCTTGGAACCAACCCAACCTATCCGGAGGTCTGCCCACGCTGCGCCGACGTCCTCACCATCATAGGATACGAGCCCGCCTAGCTTATGAAACGCCAGAATGCCCTCATACTTTTTACTGTCTTGATGTTGGTTGTTCTTATACTTGACCGTATCACCAAGATTATCGCCATTGACGTGCTCACGGATAGTGGCCCTATTGCGTTTATCCCGTCCTTCATGGATTTTGTCTTGGTGTACAACACGGGTGCCGCTTTTGGGCTTTTTGAGGGCGGTGGAGCAATCTTTGTTGGTGTGGCGATAATCTCGATGTTGGTGATCCTCATCTACCTCTTCAAAGCCAAGCAGCTGCGTATGCTGGTTGTCATCGCCTTGGGGCTGATTGCAGGCGGCGCGCTCGGCAATGCCTACGACCGGGCTACAAGCGGTGCGGTGCCCGACTTCTTCCGCACACTCTTCATCGACTTTCCGGTCTTCAACGTTGCCGACATAGCGTTGACCGTGGGAGAGTTTGGCCTGCTGATAATCATAGCTATCTACTGGTTTGGCCCAAGCAAACAAAAAGACCTTGAAGAACCCAGCGAAGTTATAGAAGAAGAAATACCCTGTCATCCTGAGC
>WRBR01000145.1 GCA_009784425.1 Coriobacteriia bacterium
CGCGTCAAGTGCCTGGGCAACTCGCTTGATGATGCCGCCCTTACCCGCCGCGTCCCAGCCCTCAAACATAAGAATCAGGGGGATGCGCTTCAAGAACATCTTAAGCTCAAGGTCGTGGAGCTTTTCTTGCTCGGCTTTGAGGCGCGCGCGGTATTCCTTTTCTTCAAGCACCAGGCGGTAGTCAACCTGCTCCAGGCAGGGGGTGATTGCTGTTTGGGCAAAGCGCGAGACTGAGGGCGCCAGTTCAGCCGGCGCTGGGTTTTGAAGGAGGTCTGCCTGCTTCCGCGCAAGGGCAGCTGCCAGGGCACCTTCGAGGGCGTTGACCATCTCGGCGCAAATAGTGAGGTTTGCCTGCCGCCTATCCTCGCCATTGATGAGGATCCAGGGAGCGGCGGCGGTATCACTCAGCTCAAGCAGCTCGTCGTACACCCAGTAGGCGCGCTTGTAATTGCGGGAGCGCACCAGCTTCTCCTTGCTCACACGCCACTGCGTTGCGGGGTTTATATAGAGCTTGGCGAGGCGGTCAATCTGCTCCTTTTCCGATATGTGAACAAAAAACTTGAGCACGGCATACCCGTCGGCGATGAGCTGGTTTTCAAACTCCGCCATAGATTGCATGGGGTTTTCAGCAAGCCCCTTGATCTGGCGCTTGTTTTCCGGGGAGATTTCCTTTTCCATGCCAAGGTCGCTACCAAAAAGGGAGAAGAGCATGCGCTGAATTACCGAGGTATACCAGCCGCGATCAAAAAAGGTGATGTTGCCTCGGGGGCCCAAAGCGCGCCAGAACTCCTGCATAGCAGGGAAAAACCCCTTGATATCTTGGTTTAGCTCGTGGAAGTAATTGAGCTCGTCTTCGTCGATGTCCTTGGTTACGTGCACGGTTGTGGCCCGCGCATCAAGGTGATACACAATGTCCGAAATGCGGCTGCCCTTGCCGGCACCGTTCCATCCCTCAAACAGCACCACGAGGCCAACCTCCTCAGCGCGCGCCTGCTGCTGCAGTAAAACCAGCTTTTTGATGAGGCTGCTGTAGAGCGCCTTGTATTCTTCCTTGGCGAGCTTTTTGTCTGAGAGCTTAACCTTCTCCAGCATGTGCGCCCCGTCTCTTCTGCAGGGGACTGGGGAGAGGCTCCTGTTCCCTGTTGTCCCCTGTGTTGGAATCAGCCTCCACTGTATCATATGCGCGCTTTGGTGAGAGAGTTGTGGCTAATCAGAACTTCACTGAATCAGCTAATCAGAAAAAAATTTCTACCAATTACCAAAAATTCTGGTCAACAAACTCAGAAAATATGCTATTGTTGTCACAGCAAAAGGCGAAAGCTTTTTGTATTTGGTTGTGCTGTGCCCAAAAATTCGTGGGCCTTGGGCATGAAAAACGGAGAACCACAACTCCTTAAAATGCGGAGATAAGTAAATTAGAGACAACGGAGGAGACAAAGATGAAACGTAGCAAAATCAGGGCTATTTCCCTACTCATGGCTGCAATTATGGCTTTCAGCATGCTCGGCGTAGCGCCGCTCATGGCATTTGCCGATGAGGCTGAAGAAGCAGCTGTTGAGGCAGTAGAAGCAGCAGGAGAAGAAGAAGAGGCTGCAGGCGAAGATGACGTTGAGGCACTAGAAGGCGAAGAGGAAGAGCTTGTTGATCCTCTGGCTGGAGATGTTGCGTCGGTTAATGGAACGCCTTACGCCACACTGGCTCTTGCTTTATCAAACGCATATGACGGCGACACCGTTACTTTGCTCGCTGATGTCAGCGAATCCACCTATATTCTTATGTCACCCGGCGTTTCTGGGACTCTCGACATGGCCGGTTTTAGCATGGATCTTGGGACTGCAGGCATTGATGTTGCAGGCACCCTCACTATAGTAAATGGTGGAACCATTACTGTTGGCACCACTGTTTGGGTTGAGGGTGGCAACTTAACGGTAACTGCTAATATAGTCTCTGGTGCTTATGGCATCGAAGCAGTTCAAGGTGCAACCGTCACCGTTTATGGAGATATTTCTGCTGAATATGATGGTGTTTACGCGGAAGGTGGTAGCACAGTCCAGATCAACGGAAATATAACTAGTGCTTCGGGAGACGGAATTTTTGCCTACGATGGGAGTGAAGTAATAGTCAATGGTAACGTCACCTCAGGCGGCGGAACACCGTTCTGTGCTGCTTTTGCGGGTGGCGCGGGCACGGTAGTCACTGTCAATGGCAATCTCATTTCAACCAACCCTGATGGAGCTGGAGCATGGGTTGGGGGCGGAGGCCAAGTAATCGTTAATGGAACCATTAGCGCCGCCAACTACATCGTTATTCAGGATGCAAACAACGCATTTCTATTTGAAATCTCGGATCATGAAGCAGTCTCGTCCAAGGCCGGCTACCTTGAGTACACTGATGGTGTCAGCTTTGTATGGGTCCTGATACCTACCTCTGGCGGCGGCACCGGCGGAGACGGCCTTGCCGCAACCGGCGACACCGCTTTCTATGGACTGGCACTCCTGTTCTCCCTCTTAGCCCTGGGAGCACTGGGTCTGGCAATGTCCAGAAAACTGCGCGTTAAAGAATCACTCTAGTCTCTA
>WRBR01000146.1 GCA_009784425.1 Coriobacteriia bacterium
ACTTGGACATTTCTGTAAAAAGCGCGCGCGAAAGCGAAACCGCAATCACCCCGTGCGGTAGCTGAAACCACATCCAGGCATAGAAAAGCGTTGCCGGACCCGCGTCGCCATTGACCAGGCTGAAGTTATGCCTGAAGGTAAAGGCAGCGAGCATTCCCACCACGTAGATCACCATAGGCACTCCGGTTTTGAGGGTGTCTATGAAGCCGGGGTCCTTGAAGTCGATGCGAGGCGACCATTTGAAGCCCAGCTTAACAAAGGCAGGTATCTGTATTGCCAGTTGAACAAGCACGCCAAGCGTGGTGCCTACAGCGAGCAGTATAAGGGCAAGCTGGGCATCCACCGCAAAGAGGAGCATATAGGCAACAAAGGACGCTATCACCACGATGTTATTGAAGGCGGGGGCTATCGAAGGTAAGAAGAAAACCCGGTTGGCATTGAGCATAGAAGTCACCACGCCACTGATGCCATAGAAAAGCAGCTGCACCGCAAAGATGCGGAAGAAGAAGATTGCGGTGGTAACGACTGCGGCGTCCTGTTCCGTGAGCATGGTTTGTGTAGCGATTACCTGCGGCGCAAAGACGGTGGCAAGTATGCTGAGCGCCCCCATAACCAGGATGACTATATTGAGGAGGTTAGAGGCGTAGCGGTTGCCACCCTCTCTCCCGTGTTTTTCCATCATGAGCAGATAGAGCGGTACAAAGGCCGCATTGAGCAAGCCTCCCAAAACCAGCTCATAGATCATATTGGGCATGGTATTGGCGATTTGATACGCCGAAGTAACATAGGTAGTGCCCACGGCAGCGGCCATGACAAAGGTGCGCGCCAGGCCGGTTACGCGGGAGGTGAGCGTTGCCACGGACATCAAAGCGGTTGAGCGGGCAACTGTTGGTTGGTCTTGTTTCATAGCTGTAGCATAACACAGGGCCGTTTTGTGGTAGGATTCCATGCGTAAATCGTTCACAAAAGACTCACATGACAATCTCGCCTGGAGAGTATTGAATAAGGAATCAGGAAACACTCAGTATAGCCGCGTTCACTTTGTGGGCGTGGCTGGTTCGGGTATGGCCGGGCTTGCTTACGTGGCGCATAAAAGTGGCATGGACGTGTCGGGCTCTGACTTGCGCGAGAGCAGCTACGTGCAGGCCTTGCTGCGCGAGAACGTCAAGGTGATCTTTGAGCAAAAAGCTGCTAATGTGGCTGATTCTTCTCTTGAGCTGGTGGTGGCTTCTACTGCTATACCTTCAACCAATCCTGAGATTATCGCTGCCAAGGAGCGCGGTATTCCGGTGTGGCACCGTGCCCAGATGCTGGCTTGGCTCGGCCGCAATCATCAGACGCTCGCCGTTGCGGGCACCCACGGCAAAACAACCACTTCTGCGATGCTGGCCACGGCCTTGGTTGAGCTGGGGGCCGAGCCCTCAATTCTGGTTGGCGGCGTGCTGAATGCCTACGAGACCGGCGCCCACTATACCCCGGACGGTTATATGGTGGTGGAGGCTGACGAGTCTGACTCCTCCTTTGTGGAGCTTGACCCTCACGTGGCCATCATTACCAATATTGAGGCCGATCACATGGATCACTTCAAGAGCCTTGAGCACATAAAGAAATCCTTCTTGGCCTTTTTGGGCAAGCTCAACCCTGAAGGGGTTGCCGTAGTGTGCGCAGAAAGCCCCGGCCTTGTTGAGCTGACGCAGAAAAGCGGAAAGCCGCTTTTGAGCTACGGCTTGGGGGAGGGTGTTGACGTGCGCCTGGATCCTGAGCGCCGCGAGGTCTGCTTTGCCGATGGCGAGCGGGTTTCGATTAACTTGGAGAAGTCTCCCGGCTTGCATAACCTTCTCAACGCAACTGCGGTGCTGGCCACGCTGGATTGGCTTGGTTTTGATCGCAAGAAAGCCGCCGCCGCGGTGTCTACCTATGAGGGCGCGCATCGCCGTTTTGATCGCATTGGCGAGGCTAACGGGGTGCTGGTGATAGATGACTATGCTCATCACCCCACCGAGATTGATGCAACGCTGGGGGCGGCAAAAGACCTGGGGTTT
Source organism: Coriobacteriia bacterium (assembly GCA_009784425.1). Classification (GTDB taxonomy): domain Bacteria; phylum Actinomycetota; class Coriobacteriia; order Coriobacteriales; family UBA8131; genus WQXH01. The sequence goes on from WRBR01000146.1 coordinate 2,043, forward strand.
ACCTCGGTGCATCTGCTTTTTCAGCCGCATCGGTACACCCGCACGCAGATCTTTCTTACCGAGTTTGCCTCGTCGTTTGATAGCGCTAGCACGGTTACCCTGATGCCCATCTTCACCGCAGGCGAGGCTCCCATACCCGGCATAGACTCAATGCGCATGCTTAAAGCTATCAAGAAGCATAACCCCGGGGCGCATCTGCGCCTGATAAGCGAGCGCAAAAAGCTCGCTAAAGCGATGGCGGATTTGGCCGAGCCGGGCAGCGTCATCATCACTATGGGAGCCGGCGACGTGACCTATCTTGCGCCAGAGATCCTGGCTGAGCTCGAACGCCGAGAGCAGTGATTGTGGCCATTTTTGGAACAGGAGGGACGGGGCTTGGTGTCCCGGGACAGAAGGGGACGGTTCATGTGTCCTGCTGTTGTCCTGGGACAACAGCAGGACACATGAACCGTCCCCTTCT